>DATHLI010000282.1:0-2486 GCA_035488355.1 bacterium
GTGACGTAGATGGGAAGGCTGATGGAGATCGCGGTGTCGCCGGCCACGGTCATGCCGTTGAGGGCGACCCGGTGAAGATAGGCCCCCTCGCTCCAGAGGAACTGGTATTCGACGTCTCCCGGGTCGGCGGCCGCCGGGACCGCCACGAGCAGGGCAAGCGCACAGAGCAGCATCCTCATGGCGGTCATGCCTCCCACGCGCATCACCTGTCCTCCTTGAGATACCCTGGGAGGCGAAGGGGTAGACTGGCGGCGGGCTCACGCCCGGTCCAGGACGAACTCCCTGTGCAGCGCGCGGACGGCGGCGGTGACGTCCCCGGCCGGGATGACGCAGGAGACCTTGATCTCGGAGGTGGCGATCAGCTGGATGTTGATCTTCTGGGCGGCCAGCGCCCCGAACATCCGGGCCGCGACCCCGGGGTTGCTGATCATTCCCGCGCCGACGATGCTGACCATCGCCACCTGATCGTCGGCCAGGATCTCTTCCGCCCCGATCGCCGCCGCCACGCTGCGCGCCGCCTCGACCGCCGCCAGCATGTCGGCCTTGGCCACCGTGAAGGAGATGTCGGCGCGCTCTGTCCGCGGGACGCTCTGGATGATCAGGTTGACGTTCACCTGCCGGCCGGCCACAGCCCGGAACAGGGTGTGGGCGGTCCCGGGGCGATCCCCCACTCCCGTGACCGTGATCTTCGCCACGTTCGTGTCGTGCGTAACCCCGGTGACCAGTTTCCGCTGCTCGAACGCGCTGTCCGTCACCACCGTTCCCTCCCGATCCACGAAGCTGCTGCGCACCTCGAGGCGCACCCGATGCTGCATCGCGAGCTCGGCCGCGCGGGTCTGCACGACCGCGGCCCCCGAACTGGCCATCTCGAGCAATTCGTCGTAGGAGATCTCCTGAAGCCGGCGCGCCTCCGGGACGAGGCGGGGGTCCGCCGAGAAGACCCCTTCGACGTCCGTGTAGATCTGGCAGAGGTCCGCGCCGAGCGCCGACGCCAGCGCCACCGCCGTGGTGTCCGATCCACCGCGGCCGAGCGTGGTGATCTCCTCGTCGTCGGTGATCCCCTGGAATCCGGCGACGATGACGATCCGGCCGGCGGCCAGCTCGCGGTCGATCCGCGACCGGTTGACCGCGAGGATGCGGGCGCGGGTGTGGACGTGCTCGGTCTTGATCTGGGCCTGCGCCCCGGTGAGCGAGATCGCCTCGGCGCCCTCCGCCAGGATCGCCATCGCCAGCAGGGCGATCGAGACCTGCTCGCCGGTCGACAGCAGCATGTCCAGTTCCCGGGCCGGCATGGGGTCGGCGACCTGCCTGGCCATCCCGATGAGATCGTCCGTCATGTCGCCGGGCGCCGAGACGACCACGACGACCTGATGGCCGGCCCTGCGCGTGGCCACGATCCGCTTCGCGACGTGCTTGATGCGGTCGGGCCCCGCGACGGAGGTGCCGCCGAACTTTTGGACGATCAGGCTCACGCGGGGTCCTCCACGACGGCGCCGTCCGTGTCGAACTCCGCGTGCAGGATCCGGCACGCCGCCCCGGCGGCCTGGAATGCCTGCGCCATCGCCGGGCCGATCTCGGGCGCGTCGCCAAACGCGAGGACCGTGGGACCGGACCCGCTGAGCGCGACGCCGTAGGCCCCGGCGCGTCTGGCGGCCGCGAACACGTCGGTCAGTCCGGGCACGAGCGTTTCGCGGTAGGGCTGGTGCAGCCGGTCCTGCGTCGCCTCATCGAGGAGATCCGGCCGGCCGCCCGTGAGCGCGGCCACGAGCAGGGTGGCCCGGGAGACGTTGAAGACGGCGTCGGGGAAGGGGACGCGCGCCGGCAGCCGGCGCCTGGCCTCGTCCGTGGACACGTGGTAGTCCGGCACGGCGAGCACGACGTTGAGCGGCGGGGGCGCGAGGCGGATCCAGCGGACCCCGGTGGCGGTCCGGGCGCAGACGACGAGCCCGCCGAACAGCGCGGGCGCGACGTTGTCGGGGTGGCCTTCCATCTCCGCGGCCAGATCGAGGAGGGCCTGCTGGCCGAGCGGCGCGCCCAAGAGCGCGTTCGCCGCCACCGCCCCGCCGACGATCGCCGCCGCGCTGCTGCCCAGGCCGCTCGAGAGCGGGATCTGGTTCTGCTGGCGGAGGCGGAACGCCCGCGCGCCCGCCGCGCCGCCTTCCGCCCGCGCCGCGACCGCGAGCGCCGCCTGATAGGCGAGGTGCGCGGCGTCGCGCGGCAGCGTGCCGGCCCCCTCGCCTTCGATCTCGATCTCGGGGTGGCCGGCCGGCTCGAGCGTCAGCGTATTGTACAGACGCAGCGCGAGCCCGAGGGCGTCGAACCCGGGTCCCAGATTGGCCGAGGTAGCCGGCACCCGCACCCGGATCATCGGACCGCCAGCACCTCGTCCACGACCCGCTCCAGCGCCTCCGGCGTCGCCGGGACGGCCTCGGGCCGGCGCTCGGTGCGCAGCACCGACTCGGGATCTTTGAGCCCGTGGCCGGTCA
>DATHLI010000283.1:0-8957 GCA_035488355.1 bacterium
GGTCGAGGAGCTGAAGGCGATCTCCGAGCGCATCAACTCGCAGCAGGATCTCCAGGCGGTCTTCGACACGATCGCCGATTGGACGCACGAGGTGCTCAAGGCGGACCGCTGCGGCCTGTATCTCGGCGCCCTGGACAAGGAGACCACGCACAGCTTTGCCCGCGGGCTGACGGGCGATGACATCCGCAATATCGCCGCCGAGATGCAGTCCGGGATTGGGCTCACCGGCCTCGCCCTCCGGCTCGGCCAGCCCGTGATCATCGCCGATGCCCACACCGATGGGCGGGCCAATGTCGAACGCGCGCGGCGGCTCGGGTACCGGACGATCGCGACCTTCCCCCTCATCTACCGCAGCGGCGCCATCGGGGTGCTGGCCCTGTACCACGACGCGGTGCGCCCGTACGGATCGTCGGAGGCCGCGCTCGGCGGCGCCGTCGCCAACCAGGTGGCGATCGCCGTGCAGAACGCCCTGCTGCTCGAGGAAGCGGAGCTGAAGGCCCATCAGCTCGGCCTTCTCAACCGGACGTTTACCCGGGTCGCCTCCACGCTGCGCCCGAGCGAGCTGTTCGACACCCTGGTCGAGGAGCTCCACACGACGCTCAACTATCCCCTGGTCCTGATCGGCCTCCTCGACGGCGACCAGATCCAGCTCACGGCCTCCCGCGGGTACACCGGGCTGGCCGCGGCCGTCCCCATGACCACCGGGGTGATCGGGCGGGTCGCCCGCACCGGCAGCGCCGCGCTCGTCGTCGACGTGCGACGCGACCCCGACTTCACCGGTTTGGATCCCCGGGTGACCCAGCAGGCCTGCGTCCCGATCATCAGCCACGAGAAGGTCGTCGGGGTCATCAGTATCGAAGGGATCGAGACGAAGCTCACCCCCGCCGACCTGGACCTCCTCACCACGCTCGCCGGGTACGTCTCGATCGCGCTCGAAAAGGCGCAGCTGTACGAGCGCACCCAAGTGCTCGCCACCACCGACGGCCTCACGGGCCTCCTCAACTACCGCGCCTTCTGGCAGGCCCTCGAGCGCGAGCTCGAACGCTCCATGCGCTACGGCGTCCCCCTCTCCCTCATCATGATCGAAATCGACCAGTTCAAGCGGTTCAATGATACCTACGGCCACCTCCGCGGCGACGAGGTGATCCGCCTCGTCGCGCGGGTCCTCCAGCAGGAACACCGCACCCAGATCGACACCATTGCCCGCTACGGCGGCGACGAGTTCATGATCCTCCTCCCCCACACGAACAAGATCGCGGCCGCGGAGATCGCGGAGCGGGTCCGGCGCGCCGTCAGGGCGGCCCCGCTCAGCGCGGCGGTGGCCGCCTCGGTGACCCTGAGCCTCGGCGTGGCCGCGTACCCCGAGGACGGGAAGAGCACCGAAGCCCTGATCGAGGCGGCCGATCGCTCGATGTACAGGGCCAAGACCAGCGGCGGAAACTCGGTGGCGGTGGCGAACCCCTCCTGAACGAGCCCCGGCCTCCGTCGGGGGAGAGCCGGGCCGCTCCCCGGAGGAACGCGTGCCCCTCACCTGTGGCCTCGTCGGACTTCCCAATGCCGGGAAGTCCACGCTGTTTCGCGCGATCACGGCCGCGCACGCGGAGATCGCGCCGTACCCCTTCACGACGATCGCGCCGAACGTCGGCGTCGTCCGCATCCCCGACCCCCGGCTGGAGGCCATCGCGGCGATCACCCGCCCCCGGCGGATCGTCCCGGCCACGCTCGAACTCGTCGACATCGCCGGCCTGGTCCGGAACGCGCACAAGGGCGAAGGCCTCGGGAACCAGTTCCTCGCCCACATTCGCGAGGTCGATGCGCTCGTCCACGTCGTGCGGTGCTTCGCGGGCGATGTCGCCCACGTCGAGGGGAGCGTCGATCCCCTGCGCGACATCGGGATCGTGGAGACCGAACTGCTGCTGGCCGATCTGGCGGCGGTGGAGCGGGCCCGCGCGCTTGTCACTCCGCGGGCCCGCGCGGGAGACCGGGCGGCGCGCCAGGAAGAGGCCGGGTTGGCGCAGCTCGAGGCGCACCTGGCCGGCGGCCATCCGGCACGGAGCTGGGTCCCCGCGGCCGGGAGCGAAGCGGCCGCGGGGGACGGGCGCCGGCACCTCCTCACCGCGCGCCCGGTCCTCTACGTCGCCAACCTGGGCGAAGACCAGCCGGCGGGCGGGCCGTGTCTGGAGGCGGTCGCCGCATACGCCGCGAAGGCGGGCGCGCAGGCACTCGGCCTGTGCGCCAAGCTCGAGATGGAGCTGACCGAACTGCCGGAGGAGGACGCCGCCCCGTTCCTGGCCGCGCTGGGGATGACCGAGCGCGGCCTCGCGAGGCTCGTGCGCGCGTGCGAGGCCCTCCTCGGCCTGCGGACGTTTTTTTCGATCGCCTCCGACGAGGTCCGCGCATGGCCGGTGCCGGCCGGCACCCGGGCCCCCGCCGCCGCCGGACGCATTCACACCGACATGGAGCGCGGCTTCATCCGGGCCGAAGTGATCGCGGACCGAGATCTCGTGACGTGCGGCTCCGTCGCCGCCGCGCGCGAGCGGGGCATGGTCCGGCTGGAGGGGAAGGACTACGAGATCCAGGACGGGGACGTCATCACGTTCCGGTTCGCGACGTGAATGCCTTGTGAAACCGCGCTCGCCCATGGTACAATCTGACCGCGAGACAGAACCGAATACAGGAGCGGTCGCAGTGACGCGACCGCGTCCTTCCTGCCCTGCGGGGCCACGCGCCGGTTGCGGCGGGCCGGCGCAGGGCCGCCCCGGGAGCGCTGCCGAGAGAGACGGCGTCCGGTTGCAGTCCAGAGGAAGGGAGCGTGCCGGGTGGGCACTTACGAAATTGTTGCTGTTCTCCGGCCCGACCTCGATGAAGCGGGGTTGGGCGCGGCCCTCGAACGGATCACCCAGCGGATCACCGAACACGGCGGGGTCCTGAAGAGCCAGGAGCGCTGGGGCAAGCGCAAGCTGGCCTTTCCCATCAAGAAGTCCCGAGACGGGTATTACGTCCTGCTCGTCTTCACGCTCGATCCCGGCCGATCGGCCGCCCTGCGGCAACTGCTCGGGTTGAATGAGGACCTGCTCCGGTTCGCGTTCGGGACCCATCACGCCAAACCGGTCGCCGCCGCGGCTCCCGCCCCCGCCGCGCCGGCGTCCTCCTCGACGAGCGGGGCGCCGGTGACCGGCTCGACGCCGGCCGCCGGGCAGCCATCGGCCCCGCCGGCGGGCCCGTCCCATGTATAATCGCATCATCCTGATCGGCCGGCTGACACGGGATCCCGAGCTCCGGTATGTGCCGAGCGGAGCGCCGGTCGCAAACTTCACGCTGGCGGTCGACCGGCCGTTCCGGGACCAGCAGGGGAACCGTGAGACGGACTTCATCGATATCGTGGCCTGGCGGAAACTGGCGGAGCAGGTCAGCCAGTACATGACCAAGGGCCGGATGGTGGCGGTGGAAGGCCGGCTTCAACTCCGCTCCTACGAAACCCAGGATGGCCAGAAACGGAAGGTCGCCGAGGTCGTCGCGGATGGGATCCGGTTCCTGGATCGCGGACGGCAGGGCACGGCGGAGACGGCGACCGCGGCGGCGGCCGCGCCCGCCCCGGCGGCGGACGAAGCCGCCCAGAGCAGTTCGGACGAGGACGTTCCATTTTGAGCGCGGAGGGTACCGTGAGCACGCAAGCGCCCCGGACATACGGCAGGGGACCGATGTCAGAAGGCAGGGACAAGGACGCTCGGCCGCGCCGCGATTACCGGCGGCGTCCGAAGCGCAAAGTCTGTTCCTTCTGCGCCGAGAAGGCCACGTTCATCGACTACAAAGACATTCCCCGGCTGCGCCGGTTTGTCACCGAGCGGGGCAAGATCCTGCCGCGCCGGGTGTCGGGGAACTGCGCCCGGCACCAGCGGGTGCTGGCGGTCGCGATCAAGCGCGCGCGCGAGCTCGCCCTGCTTCCCTACACCGGAGACTAGCCACCTGAGCAAGTCCACCGCCCGTTCGTCCACCGTCCGCCCCACCGCCGCGCGCCCCTCCACCACCCTGCGCCCGGCGCGGGGCCTGACCGAAGGCGCCATCCTGGCCGCGCTCAGCGCCCTCGCCGCGATCATTGGGCTGGTGGCGCCGTTCGTCGGCATCCTCCTCGCCCCCATTCCGCTGATGTTGCTGGTCATCCGGTGGGGGCTCCGCACCGCGGTCCTCGCCGCGATTGTGGCCGGGTTGATTCTGCTGCAGTTCTTCGGCCCAGTGAACGCGGTCTCCATGGGGGGGATCTTCGCCCCGCTCGGCCTGGCGTTGGGCTGGGGGGTACGGCGCCGGATCGGGGCGCCGCTGACCGTCCTCGCCGGCGCGGCCGCATTCCTGGCCGCGTCGGTGGCCGCGCTGGGCCTCACCCTGTTCGTGCTCCATCAAGATGTGCTTGGCCAGTTGATCGATCTCCAGGTCCGGGGCACGCGGATGAGCCTTGCCTTACAGGAGCGCCTCGGGGGTCACTCACCGCAACTGGACATGCTCCGCGCCCTCGTGGATGCCCCGTGCACGGAGCATCACTGCCTTCCCGTCCCCATGTCCCTGATGATTCGCACCCTCCTCCCGGTGCTGCTGACGTTGGGCGCGCTGCTCTGGGCCTACCTGTGCTACACGCTCGCCCGGTCGGTCCTGCGGCGCGTCGGCCACGAGATCCCCGGAGTGCCCGCCATTCTCACCTGGCGCGTCTCCTGGCCGCTGGCGGCGGGCCTGCTCTCGGCTTCCGCCGTCACGTCCCTTGCCAGCCGACGGATTCCCGCACTCGACGGCGCGGCATTAAACGCCCTGTACCTCGTCCTGATCGTTTTCGCCTTCCAGGGCGCCCTCGTCGGATTCGCGTGGATGAACCGCAGGAAACTTTCGCGGGTGACGCAGATCCTGGCAGGCCTGCTCTTCCTCAACCCCTTCCTTTTCATTGCACTCACGTACCTCGGGATCCTCGATACCTGGTACGACTACCGGCGTCTCACGCGTCCCGATGCCGGGACGGGGCCGGGCGAAGCAGGTGCCATGCGTAAACCGCCGGCACCGACTCGGCCGGCGCCGACCGCCCGGGCGGTGCACCCGCAATGAAGGTCATCCTGCTCCAGGACGTGCCCACGCTCGGCCGGGCCGGGGAGGTACGCGAGGTCAAGGACGGATACGCGGCGCACTATCTGCTGCCCCGCGGCCTGGCCGCTCGGGCGACGACCGGCAATCTCCAGAGCCTCCAGCAGACGATCCGCGTGTCGCAGGTGCGAGATGCCAGAACCCTCGAGCAGACGGCTGCCCTCAAAAGCCGGCTCGAGGCGCTGGTGGTGGAGGTGACCGCGAAAGCTGGCGAAGGGGGACGCCTCTTCGGCTCTGTGACCGCGCAGGACATTGCCGAGGCGATCACGCAGAAAGGCGTCGAGGTCTCCAAAAAGCAGGTGGAGCTCCAGGACCCCATCAAGGCCGCCGGGTTTTACCGCATCCCCGTGCGCATTCATCCCAATGTCAGCGCGATGGTCGAGGTCAACGTCGTGGGGGCCGCGTAAGCCCCAAAGTCATCCCCAGTTTACGCACAACCCGCCCATCCCCCGCCAAGCGCTTGTGCACAAGAAAAACACACCGAATCCCCAAATAGTTCAGAAGGGAATCCACAACATACATCCCGCATAGAGTGATCCCGTGCGGCAGACCACGGTTGGGGGGCCGTGGGGAACCGGAGTTGCTGATCGAACATATGTTTGGTATACTAGGGCCGAAGAAACCCCACGGAGGCCCCCAAGCGTGAGCATCGCCAGGCCAATCGAACGGATCCCCCCTCAGAACCTGGACGCCGAGCAGAGTGTGCTCGGCTCGATGCTGCTCGATCGCGACGCGATCGCCCGCGTCGTCGAGGCGCTGCGGCCGGAAGACTTTTATCGCGACCTGCACCGGACCATCTACACGGCCATGCTCGAGCTGTTCGAGCGCGGCGAGCCCGTCGACCTCGTCACGCTGACCAACAAGCTCGGCGGCATGGGCAAACTGGAAGACGTCGGAGGCGCCACCTACCTCGCGTCGCTGCCCAACACCGTTCCGACCGCGGCCAACGCCGAGTTCTACGCCAGCATCGTGCTCGAGAAGGCCATGCTGCGAGCCCTCATCAGCGCGGGCACCCACATCGCCTCGCTCGGCTACGAGGGGGCGAACGACGTGGCGGTGCTCATCGATCAGGCCGAGAAACTCGTCTACGGGATCTCCGCCCGCCGCAACATCCAGGACTTCCAGACCATCAAGGAGATCCTCAAGGCCAGCTTCGAGAAGATCGACAAGCGGTACCAGGAGAAGGGCACCGTCACCGGTGTCGCGACCGGCTTCACCGATTTCGATATGCTGACGTCCGGGCTGCAGGCGGCCGATATGGTGATCGTCGCGGCGAGGCCATCGGTGGGGAAGTGCCTCAGCGCCGATTCAGAGATCCTCCTCGAGGACGGCCGCCTCGCCACCATCGAGGAGATCTATCGCCGGCGGCAAGGCCGCCTCTTGACGCTGGCGAGCGACTGGACCCTCAGCTGGACTGAGCCATCGACATTCGTTGACGATGGGATCAAGCCGGTGTTCCGCGTGACGACCCGGCTCGGGCGGGCGGTCGAATGCACCGCCGTCCACCCCTTCCTCACAATCGACGGCTGGCTTCCCCTGGCCGCGCTGCGGACAGGGGATCGGGTCGCGGTCCCGCGGAAGGTCCAGGCCTTCGGGACTCGACCGCTTCGCGAGTGTGAGATCAAGCTGCTGGCCTACTTCATCGGGGACGGATCGCTGACAGGCGGCAAAGCCACGTTCACGAACACCGATCAGCGGCTCATCGAAGATTTCGAAGCAGCGGTCCGAGCGTTTGGCGCCGTGCGGTGCCGGCGAGAACGCGACCGCAGCGGGTGGCGGGCACCCTCGTTCTCAGTGGCGGGGGATCCGGACTCTATGGCGCGAACTCGGCTGGAGTTTGCCTCAAGACTCCGAACCGCATTGGGCAGGGCCCGAGGCGCGCAGGCTCGACTGGCCCGAGCCGCGGGGGTGAGCCCCTCCACGATCACTGCATGGCATCGTGGAGACGCCCTCCCCGGCGAACGGGTGTTTAGCCGGGTGTGCGAGGCTCTGGCCGTTAGCCCCACGACTCTCGCGCCCCACGGCCTCGTCGACGCCCGAAGAAGCAATCACAACCCCCTTATCCGCTGGCTCATTCAACACAACCTCTGGGGCAAGGGTGCAGGCCAAAAGGCGATTCCCCCGGCCGTGTTTACGCTGCCCCGGGAGCAGGCTGCCCTGTTTTTGAATCGCCTGTTCGCGACGGACGGATGGGCGTGCATCACGCCGGCGTCCAGGTTGGCGCAGATCGGCTATGGGACGATGAGCGAGCGATTGGCCCGGCAGATCCAGCACCTGCTGCTTCGCTTCGGAATCATCGCCGGACTGCGCCGGCGGACCGTCAAGTACAAGGAGACACTCCGTGGTTCCTGGCAACTCCATATCACCGATCCGGCCTCTACGCGGACCTTTGCACAACACATCGGGATATTCGGCAAGGAAGCGCGGGTGGAGGAAGTCCTTTCCGTTGTCGACGCCAGGAGACGGAAACCCAATGCCGACACCATCCCCTCAGGCGTGTGGCGGGCCGTTGCCGGCGCAAAGGGAAAAGAGTCGTGGGCCTCGCTGGCCAAGCGCGCCCGCCTCGCGGGTTGGACAAACATTCATGCGGGACGCCGAGGGCTATCACGGGGCAGGCTGCAGGCGATCGCGCAGGCGCTGAAGGAAGACCGCCTGAAGTGCCTCGCGTCGAGCGACGTGTACTGGGACGAGATCATCTCGATCGAGCCGGTGGGATCGAAGCAGGTCTACGATCTCACGATCCCTGAAACGCACAACTTCGTGGCCAACGACATCTGCGTGCACAATACCACCCTCTGCACCAACATCGCGCAGCACGCTGCGCTCACCAACAAACTCCCGGTCGCCATCTTCAGCCTCGAAACGAGCAAGGAGCAGCTCGTTCAACGCATCCTCTGCTCCGAAGCGCGCGTGGACAACACCAAGCTGCGCACCGGGTTCCTCGCGGACGAGGACTGGCGAAAACTTGCGCGGGCGATGGGGAGCCTGAGCGAAGCCCCGATCTTCATCGACGACTCGGCGACCCTGTCGGTGATGGAGATGCGGGCCAAGGCCCGCAAACTCAAGGCGGAACACGGCCTGGGGATGATCGTGATCGACTACATGCAGATGATCCAGTCCTACAAGCGCGCCGAGAACCGCACTCAGGAGCTCAGCGAGATTGCCCGGGGCATCAAATCCCTGGCCAAGGAGCTCGACATTCCCATCATCGCTATCTCGCAGCTCAGCCGGGCCGTGGAGGCCCTGGGATCGAAGCGGCCGATGCTGAGCCATCTTCGGGAGTGTGTGGCCGGCGAAACCTCAGTATGGGACGCAGATACGGGTCGTCGATATGCAATCGCCGAGCTCGCCAATGCTCCGCGATTGCCGCGGCTCCTTTCGCTTAACCGAGTCGGTCAATTGGTGCCCGTACGCCCGTCCGCTCTCATCGAAAAAGGCAAAAACGAAGTCTTTGAGGTCCGTACAACCACGGGGCGGAGACTTCGGGCCACAGCCAATCATCCGGTGCTGACCCCGACTGGGTGGAAAAAGGTCGGAGAGCTGGCTCCCGGGTCCCTCGTCGCTGGCGCGCGCTCGCTACCCGTCTTCAATCCGAAACCGGCTGTGCTTAACAGCGATCGCCTGCGCCTCACATACGAGGACTGCATAGCAATTGCCGAGCACGAGTTCAATATCGTCTCGCGCCGTGGTCAGGCAAATGGCACGGCAGAGGTGGACTTTGCGGCCGTGTATTCAATGAATCCGGCGACCCGTCGAGCCTACGGACGGCCCCACGGTAACCCCCTGCGCGAATGGCTACGGGACCTCGGGATTGAGGGGCAGTCGTCGTATGATAA
>DATHLI010000284.1:0-6221 GCA_035488355.1 bacterium
GATGCTCAGGGGCGAAGCCGAGTACGCTCTGGACGAGAAAGGGCGGGTGGTGATCCCTCCCAAATTTCGCACGGCCATGGGACACCGCGTCATCGCCACCCGCTGGGTCGATCCGTGTCTCGCGGTGTTCCCGACGGGCGAATGGCAGGCGTTCGAGGCGAAGATTCGCGCCCAGCCTCTCAAGAACCGCGACTTCGTCCGGCTGATCCTCTCGGGCGCTGAGGACTGTGATCTCGACCGGCAGGGCCGGATCTACCTGCCACCGCATCTGCGCAAATATGCGGGGATCTCCCGCGACGTCACGATCATCGGGATGGGCGTCAGGCTGGAGATGTGGAGCACGCCGCTGTGGCGGACGAGGCTCAGGAAGGTTGTCAAGGCACCCGAAGCGCTGGCCAAGCATCTCGACGAGCTGATCCTGTAACGCAATTGAAAGTGGGTGTTACGGGCCCGTGGCGGTTCTGTGGATGAGCCCGACAGCCGAATCCGGCGACACCCCGCCCCCGGTGCATCTTCCGGTCCTGGTGGAAGAGGTGCTCACGTATCTGGCGCCTCGGCCGGGAGCGGTGATCGTCGATGCGACGATCGGGGAGGGGGGACACGGGGAAGCGCTGCTCCGCCGCATCGCCCCCGCGGGGCGGTTGATCGGGCTCGACCGCGATGCCGATGCGGTGCGGCGGGCCGAAGAGCGGCTGCGGTCCTTCGGGCGGAACGTGGTCGTGCGCCATGCCAGTTTTGCCGACCTGGATCATGAGCTCGATGCGGCGGGGGTGGGGCTTGTCGACGGCGTGCTGTTCGATCTGGGGGTCTCCAGCCGGCAGCTCTTCGAGCCGGGGCGCGGCTTCAGCATCGAGCGCGTGGGGCCCCTCGACATGCGCATGGACGTGCGGCAGACGCTCACGGCGGCGGATCTCGTGAACACCCTGGACGAACGGGAGCTGGCGGATCTCATCTACCGGTACGGAGAGGAGCGCGCCTCCCGCCGGATCGCGCGGCAGATCATTGCCCGGCGGCCGCTGAGCACGACCCGCGACCTCGCGCGGGCCGTGGAAGCCGCCGTGGCCGGGCGGGGACGCCATCATCCCGCGACCCGGACGTTCCAGGCGCTGCGCATTGCCACCAACGCGGAGACGGACGCGCTCGAGTCGGCCCTGCCTCAGGCGATCGCGCGGCTTCGCCCCGGGGGACGCATCTGCGTGATCGCGTTCCACTCGCTTGAGGACCGCATCGTCAAGCAGACCCTGGCCCGGTACTCTCGGGGCTGCACGTGTCCGGAGGAGGCGGCCGCCTGCGGCTGCGGCGGCCGGCGGATGCTGCGCGTGATCACCAAGAAGCCCGTCGTGCCGTCGCTCCTCGAGGTGCGCCGGAACCCGAGAGCGCGGAGCGCGCGGCTGCGGGCCGCGGAGCGCCTGAGCGAGGCGTCACTCCAGGGGGGGAGCGCGCCCGCGCGCGCGAGATGATGAGACCGGCCGCGGCGGTCCACCACACACTGTCCCCGGTGCTGATCCCGGAGCATTGGGGCTCACGAGGGAAGGAGGCGACCCGGCGTCGGCGGAGACGTTCTCCCATCATTCCTGTCCTCACAGTCGCAGCACTCGCCGTGCTCCCGTTCATCGTATACGTGGCGGCAGTGTCCAACGTCGCACACATCGGCTACCACATCTACCAGCTGACCCAGGATATCGCCGTCCTTGAGTCGGAGCATGAACGTCTCCAGGCCATCGTCTCCTCCCTCCGGGCCCCGGAACGCATCGAGCATCTGGCAGTCACCCGCCTGGGCCTGCAGCCTCCGCGGGTTGGGCAAATCGCTGCGCTCCCGCTCTCCCCGATCGCGATGCGGCATGCGCCTCCGCGACCGCTCGGCCTGTGGGAACGCCTCGGCGCATACTTCCATCGGAGCGAAGCGGCGGCCGCAGAACCGCCGCGATGACGCATAGGGCCGGAGCCTCCGCTCCGGGAGCGCCCGCGGGCGTTCCCCGGTGGCGGGTGAGCGTGCTCTTCGCGGGCTGGTTCATCACCCTGGCGCTCCTGCTCTGCCGCCTCGTCGACCTTCAAGTCTTTCAGGCGCAGGGCCTGCAGCGGCTCGCGATCCGCCAGCAGCTCGGCTCGCTCCGGCTGCCCGGGCGGCGCGGGGCGATCGTGGACCGCACCGGACGGCCGCTCGCCCTGAACGTCCCCATCGACTCCCTCTACGCCGTTCCCAGGGCGATCCCCGACCCCGCGGCGTTTGCCCGGGCGGTCGCTCCGGCCCTCCGCCTGACCCCCGCCGAGATCGAGACCAGGCTTCGCCGCGGCGGACCGTACTTTGCCTGGCTGGCGCGGCGTCAGCCCCGCCCCACGATCGAGGCGGTCCGGGCGCTCGGACTCGGCGACGCCATCGGGATCCTCACGGAGACGGAGCGCGTCTACCCCGCGGGCGCGCTCGCGGCCAGCACCATCGGATTCGCCGGGATGGACGGCTCGGGGCTCGCCGGACTCGAGATGCAGTACGACGCGGTTCTTCGCGGGGTCGAAGGCCTGGGGATGGCCCACCGGGACGCGATCGGGCGGGAGCTCATGCAGACCCAGCGCATCCTGACCCCGCCGCACGACGGGAACACGCTGGTGCTGACCCTGGACGAGGTGATCCAGCACATCGCCGAGCGCGAGCTGAGGCGGGCGGTGGCGGCGTCCGGCGCCCATGGCGGCGCGGCCATCGTCATGGACCCGAACACCGGCGCGATCTTCGCCCTGGCGACGCTGCCGTCGTTCGACCCGAACCGGTTCCAGGAGACCGCGCCCGAGGTCTGGCGCAACCGGGCGGTTGCCGATGTCTACGAGCCGGGTTCCCCGTTCAAACTGATCCTCGCCGCGGCGGCCCTGAGCAGCGGGGCGGTCGGCCCCGACGAGAGGTTTCCCGATCCCGGGACAATCCGGATCAACGGCGCCTGGATCCATGACGCGGAGGTCCCCCCGCGTCCCACCCTGACCCTCGCGGAGATCGTCAAATATTCGAGCAACGTCGGCGCGGCGCAGGTGGCGTCCCGGCTCGGCAGGGATCGATTCTATGGATATATCCGGCAGTTCGGGTTCGGCCGTCCGACGGGGATCGACCTGCCGGGGGAAGCGGCGGGGATCATCCGGCCCGTGGAGCAGTGGTTCGGGCCCTCCCTGCAGAACATCGGGTTCGGTCAGGGGATCTCGGTGACCCCGATTCAACTCCTCGTCGCCGCCTCCGCCATCACCACGCACGGCCTGAGCGTCCACCCCCACCTGGTGGAGGTGGTTCGCGACCCGGCCGGCCACACGATCGACGCGCCCGGCGCATTCCAGCCGCAGCCGGTCATCGAGCCCGAGGTGGCCGACCGCGTGCTGGCCATGATGCGGGAGGTGGTTGTCGGGGGAAGCGGCGAGAAGGCCAGCCTTCCAGGGTACCCGGTGGCGGGCAAGACCGGGACCGCCCAGCGTCCCGCGGCCGGCGGGGGCTACGAGCCCGGCGCCTACGTGGCGTCGTTCGTGGGCGCGGTCCCGGTGCCGTCGCCCAGGATCGCCGTCCTGGTGATTGTCGATCGGCCGGGGGGGGTATATTCAGGGGGAGACGTGGCGGCGCCGCCGTTTCGAGAGATCGCCCGGCAGGTCCTGTGGTATCTGCGCGTTCCCCCCGTGGACGCTCCGGAATGATGTCTAGGAACAGGCCGAAGTTGCTAATATATATGAGTAGGATCACCGGGCCCGCCGACCCACGGACCGGGCATACGGGAGATTTCGGATGCGGTTGACCGACCTGCTGGCACGTTCGCGCACAGCCTGCTCGCTGTTGGGATCGTCCGACCTCGAGATCACCGGGCTGGCGTACAACTCGAAGAGCGTCGAGCCCGGGAACCTGTTTGTCGCGATCCGCGGGTTCGTCCACGACGGCCACCGGTACGCCGACGAGGCGGTCCGGCGGGGCGCCGTGGCGGCGCTGGTCGACCATCCGCTCCCCGATCTCGCGGTCACCCAGGTCGTCGTCTCCGATACCCGCCGGGCGCTGGCCGGGCTCGCCGCGGGGTTCTACGGCGACCCGTCACAGCGTCTGTGGGTGTGCGGCGTGACCGGCACCAAAGGGAAGACGACCACGACCTACCTCATCGACGCGGTCCTGAGCGCGGCGGGGGATCGGACCGCCGTGATCGGCACGCTCGGCGTCGTCGCGCGGGGGGTGCCCGTGGAGTTCCACACCACGACCTCGACGACGCCCGAGGCGCCAGACCTGCAGCGCCTGCTGCGCGACCTCCACCGCGGCGGAGTGGACCACGTGGTCATGGAGGTGACCTCGCACGCGCTGGATCTGGCCCGCGTGGCCTCGTGCCGTTTTCGGGTCGCGGTCTTCACCAACCTGACGCAGGACCACCTGGATTTCCACGGCGACCTGGATCGGTACCGCGACAGCAAGAGCCGCCTGTTCGCCGCGGTCGAGCCGGACGGCGCGAGCGTCGTCAACGCCGACGATCCGAGCGGCGCGGCGATGGCCGCGCAGAGCCGCGCCCGGGTGATCACCTACGGTATCGACGCGGCCGCGGACGTCCGCGCGGCGGACCTCTCGCTCGGCGGCGGCGGGTCGCAGTTCACCGTGGTCTGGCCCGAGGGGCGGCGGCGGATCGCGCTGCGGCTCCCCGGCCGGTTCAACGTCGCGAACGCGCTCGCGGCGTTCGCCGCCGGCCTGGCGCGCGGGACGGATCCGGCCGTGATCGGCCCGGCGCTCGAATCGGTGGCGGGCGTGCCGGGGCGGTGCGAGGTCGTGGACGAGGGACAGCCGTTCACCGTCCTCGTCGATTACGCCCACTCCCCGGACAGCCTCGAGAAGATCCTGCACCTGGCCGCGCAGGTGTCCACGGGGCGCCGCATCGTCGTCTTCGGCTGCGGCGGCGACCGCGACCGGACGAAGCGTCCGATCATGGGGGGCATCGCCACCCGGCTCGCCGATTACGCGGTCTTCACCTCCGATAATCCGCGCAGCGAGGATCCGGCGGCGATCATCCGGGACATCGAACAGGGCGCCGGCGGCGCGGACAACCGGGAGAGCATCCCGGACCGGCGCGAGGCGATCGCGCGCGGGATCGCCTTGGCCCGGCCGGGCGATATCGTGGTGATTGCCGGCAAGGGGCACGAGACCTATCAGATCATCGGAGACCGGGTCGGCCCGTTCGATGACCGCGAGGTGGCCCGCGAGGTCCTCCGCGCCCGGGCCGCCGGCGCGGGCGGGAACGGGCGGGGCGGGGGCGCCGCTCGATGAACGCCTCCACGAACGGCGCGGGCGCCGGGGACGCGCCCCTGCTGACGGCGGGAGAAGCCGCCCGGCTCGCGGGCGGCGCCCTGGCCGGCGGCGATGCCCGCGCCCCGCTGCGCGGGGCCGCCGTCGACAGCCGGGCGCTGGCGCCCGGGATGCTGTTCGTGGCGCTTCCGGGAACCCAGACCGATGGGCACGCGTTCGTGCAGGAGGCCTTCCGCCGCGGCGCCGGCGCGGCGCTCGTCGCCCGGCTTCCCAAGGAGGTGCCGTCCGGCGCGGCGATCATCCGGGCCCCGGACACCCTGCGGGCGTTCCACCGCCTCGCCAGGGCGATGCGCGACCGGGGGCGCCTCGTGGTGGTGGGGATCACGGGCAGCGTGGGCAAGACGTCCACCAAGGAGATGGCCGCCGCCGTGGCGGCCCGGGCGTTCCGCACGGCGCGGTCCCCGGAGAACTGGAACACCGAGGTCGGGATCCCGCTCGTGCTCGCCAATCTGCCTCAGGACCGCGAGGTCGCGGTGCTGGAACTGGCGATGCGGGGGCCGGGCCAGATCCGCGAGCTCGTCGAGGTCTGCGCGCCCAACATCGGCGTGGTGACGAACGTCGGGGAGTCTCACATGGATTTCTTCCCCAGCCGGGAAGCGCTCGCGGCCGCGAAGGGCGAGCTGGTCGAAGGGCTGGCCGCGGACGGCGTCGCGGTGCTCAACGCCGACGATCCCCTGACGGCGGGCCTCGGGCGGCGCACCCGGGCTCGGGTGCTGTCCTTCGGGGACTCGGGAGGCGACGTGCGGGCCGAGGAGGTCCGCCTCCTCCCGGCGCGCGGGAGCACGTTCCGCCTGCGGACCCCCGCGGGCGCCGCCGAGGTCACGCTGCGGGTCCCGGGCCGGCATTCGATCCAGAATGCGCTCGCCGCCGCGGCGGTCGGCGTGGCGCTGGGGATGGCGCCGGAGGCGATCGCGGACGGCCTGGGTGA
>DATHLI010000285.1:0-1502 GCA_035488355.1 bacterium
GGCGATGCTCGCGGCCGGCCACCCCGAGTGCCGGTACGTGGGCACGGTGTGCGCCAGCTACGCGGTGGACTTCATGAACCGGATCCGGAAGGCGCTGAGCATCGGAGGACCGACCTTCATCCACTCGCTCGACCCGTGCCCCAAGGGGTGGGATTACGACCCGATGCTCTCGCACGAACTGGGCGAGCTCGCGGTGCTCGCAGGCATCTGGCCGCTCTTCGACGTGGAGAACCACACGCTGCGCCTGTACGGGAAGAGCAAGGGGATCGCGGAGGGACGGCAGAAGCGGCTGCCCGTCCGCGACTACCTGATGAAGCAGGGCCGGTTCGCCCACTTCACCGACGACGACATCGACTATTTCCAGGCCAAGATCGACGAGATGTGGACCCGGTGGCTGATCCCGGGCGTCCTGCCGTTCACCACCGACGTGCTGAACGAGAAAGTTCCCGGCTAGCGCGGCGGAGAGGCGCGCCGGGCGGCGCGCAGGAGTCCGGCTTCGCTCAACAGGGGCCGGGACGACAAGTGCATAGCAGGCAGCAGCGTGGCTTCGCGCTTCAGACAGGCGAGGTGACGGTGTGATGCAGAGGGGGCTTCCTCTCGACGTCAGGAAACGCTGACCGCGGGGGAGCCCTGTCCATTTCCTCGACCGGGAACGGGCGGGGGGCGCGCGAAAGGAGGGGAGCGACGGGGGCACGGAAGCGAGATCAATCGCCAGCCGGAGGGGGGATCCAGGAAGCGGGTGTCATCAATCATCCCTGCTCGCCGGCGAAGCTTCAGGGGGGTGAAGGAAGATGGCGACGGCAGCGGCAAGCGATCGGACGACGACGGAGTGGCTGATGCGGTGGCGGTGGTGGATCCTGGTGGCGGCGGTGCTCGCCCAGATCCCCAACGCGAACATGCAATACGCCTGGACGCTGTTCCCGTCCCACATCGTCAAAGACGGGCTGGGGAAGCTGAGCAGGGTCCAGGAGGTGTTCGCGCTGTTCGTGCTGCTGGAGACGTGGTTGGTCCCCTTTGACGGCTGGCTCGTGGACAAGTTCGGGCCCCGGCTGCTCACCATCGCCGGCGGGGTGCTGATCGGCATCAGTTGGGTGGCCGCCTCCACCGTCCAGACGCTTGGCGGCCTGCTCTTCTGGTACGGCGTCGTCGGCGGCATCGGCGCCGGGATCATTTACGGCGCCACGATCGCGACGGCGTTGAAGTGGTTCCCGGACCGCCGGGGGCTGACGGCGGGGCTGGTGGCCGCCGGGTTCGGGGCCGGCGCGGCGCTGTCCGTCGCTCCGATTGATGGCGTCATCAACCACGCGGGGTGGCGGGCCGCGTTCTTCCAGTTCGGCATCATCCAGGGGATCATCGTGATCCTCGCGGCGCTCTTCCTCGCCGCGCCGCCGGAAGGGTTCAAGGCGACCGCGGCCGCGATCGTGAAGCGGGTCTCCAAGAACGTCCGCCAGGCGTCGGTGGACAGCACCCCGGCCGAGATGCTCCGCACGCCGCACTTCTGG
>DATHLI010000286.1:0-5609 GCA_035488355.1 bacterium
CATCTGCCGGTGTTCGCGCGCCGGGGAGAAGATCGGGCGACCTACTACCGGCACATCGGCCAGGCGCTCGAGACCCACCCGAACGTGACGATGGACGACGGCGCGGACCTGGTGTCCGTCCTCCACAGCCAGCGCACGGACCTGTTGGGGGACGTGGTCGCGGGGACCGAGGAGACCACGACGGGGGTGATCCGGCTGCGGAGCATGGCCCGCGCCGGCGCGCTGCGCTACCCGATCGTGGCCGTCAACGACGCCAATACCAAGCATCTCTTCGACAACCGGTACGGGACGGGACAGTCCACGCTCGACGGCCTGATCCGCGCGACGAATCTGCTCATCGCCGGCCGAACCGTCACCGTGGCGGGGTACGGGAACTGCGGGCGCGGGCTGGCGATGCGCGCGAATGGGATGGGCGCGCAGGTGGTGGTCACCGAGGTGGATCCCCTCCGGGCCCTCGAGGCGCACATGGACGGCTACCGGGTCATGCCGATGCGGGAGGCCGTTCGGATCTCGGACGTGCTCCTGACGGTCACGGGGAACACCGCGGTCATCCGGCGGGAGCATTTCGAGATCATCAAGGACCGCGCCATCGTGGGAAACTCCGGCCACTTTAACGTCGAGATCGATCTCCCGGCGCTGGCCGACCTCGCCGTGGAGCGGAGGCCCGTCCGGGAGCACGTGGAGGAATTTCGATTGCCGGACGGCCGCCGGATCTACGTGCTGGCGGACGGGCGGCTCCTCAATCTCGCCGCCGCGGAGGGGCATCCCGCCGCGGTCATGGACATGAGCTTTGCCAACCAGGCCCTGTCCCTCGAGTACCTGGCCCGCCAGGGCCGGTCGCTGGCCCCGGACGTCTACACGGTCCCTCCTGAGATCGACCAGCAGGTGGCGGCCCTCAAGCTCAGCGCCGAAGGCGTCCGGATCGATACCTTGACCGAGCAGCAGGCGCAGTATCTCAGATCCTGGCAGGAGGGCACGTAGCGCCCACGGGCCTTGGGCACCGATGAACGCCAGCGCTCGGCCAGTCCCCGCCAGGGGAGGAGGGGCGATCGCGGTGGTCGCCATCGGCGGCAACTCCCTGGTCCGGAACGGCCGTCTGGATGTGGAGGGCCAGCAGGCCGCGCTGCGTGAGACGGCCGCGCACGTGGCCGGGTTTGTGACCGGCGGCTGGGGGGTCGTGCTGACCCACGGCAACGGCCCGCAGGTGGGGCTCAACCTGCTGCGCAACGAACTGGCCGGCCAGGCGGTGCCGCCCGCTCCACTCGACGTCCTCGGGGCCGAGACGCAGGGGGCGATCGGGTACCTGATCCAGCAGGCCTTCGCCGAGGAGTTCCGCCGCCGCGGGATCGGCAAGGCGGTCGTCGCCATCGTGACCCGAGTTGTGGTCGACGGCCACGATCCCGCGCTGGATCATCCGACGAAGTTTGTCGGCCTGGGGTATCCGCAGGCGGAAGCGGAGCGGCTGGCGCGGGAGCGGGGATGGAGCGTCGCCGAGGATGCGGGGACGTGGCGGCGGGTGGTGCCGTCGCCCCGGCCGCTGGGGATCGTGGAACTTCGCGCGATCCGCGCTCTGGTCCACCGCGGGTTCGTCGTGGTCGCGGCGGGCGGGGGCGGGATCCCCGTCACGCGCGGCGCGGACGGATCCTTCCGCGGGGTGGAGGCGGTCGTCGACAAGGACCTGGTCGCCAGCCTGCTGGCGCGGGATCTCGGCGCGGAGCGGCTGGTGATCTCGACCTCGGTCCCCAAGGTCGCGCTCAACTACGGCACGCCGCGGCAGCGCGATCTGGATCTGCTGACGGTGGAAGAGGCGAGGCGGCACCTGGACGCCGGGCAGTTTCCTCCCGGCAGCATGGGGCCCAAGATCCGGGCCGCCGTCGAGTTTCTCGAGCACGGAGGCCGGGACGTCATCATCACGTCGCCGGAGTGGCTGGGCCGGGCCATGGACGGCCGGGCCGGCACCCGGATCGTCGGCCGGACCGAACCGCGGTAGGGAGGGAGCGTCGTGGATAAGGCAGCGCAAAAGCCGATCGAAGCGAGGAGTGGTCCAAAGGTGGCCGGCGAGTTGCGGCTGGCCGATCGGATGGGCGTCCTCGGCACGGAGACCGCGTTTGAGGTGCTCGCCCGGGCGAAGGCCCTCGAGGCCGCCGGACGCTCGATTATCCATCTGGAGATCGGCGAGCCCGATTTCGACACCCCCGAGCACATCAAGGAGGCCGCGGTCCGGGCGCTGCGCGACGGGTACACCCATTACACGCCCGCCGCCGGGCTGCTCGAGGCGCGCGAGGCCATCGCCGAGCACGTCGGGGCGCTGCGGGGGATCACC
This sequence comes from bacterium, assembly GCA_035488355.1. Lineage (GTDB taxonomy): Bacteria > Sysuimicrobiota > Sysuimicrobiia > Sysuimicrobiales > Segetimicrobiaceae > Segetimicrobium. The sequence goes on from DATHLI010000286.1 coordinate 2,324, forward strand.
GTGGCCCCGGATGAAGTCGTCATCACCCCCGGCGCCAAGCCCGTCATGTTCTTCCTGGTGCTGGCCCTGGTCAATCCAGGCGACGAGGTGATCTACCCCGACCCGGGCTTTCCGATTTACGAATCGGTGGCGCGGTTTGTGGGAGCCCGTCCCGTCCCCTGGGTGCTGCGCGAGGAGCGGCAGTTTCGGGCCGACCCGGAGGAGCTGCGCGCGCTCCTGACCCCGCGCACGAAGCTGATCATCTTGAACTCCCCGCACAATCCCGCCGCCAGCGTCCTGTCACGCCGCGACGTGGAGGCGGTGGCCGAGATCGTGCGGGGCCGGCCGGTCACCGTCCTCGCGGATGAGATCTACGGACGGATCCTCTATGACGGGACGTTTGCCAGTCTGGCCAGCGTTCCAGAGGTGCGCGCGCAGACGGTGATCCTCGACGGCTTCAGCAAGACCTATGCGATGACCGGGTGGCGTCTCGGGTACGGCGTGATGCAGGCCGGCCTCGCCGCGCGCATCACGCAGTTGATGGTGAACTCCAACTCCTGCACCGCGGCGTTCACGCAGATGGCCGGAATCGCCGCGCTGCGGGGTCCCCAGGACGGTGTCGCTCGGATGGTCGCGGAGTTCCGCCGCCGCCGCGACGTCATCGTCACCGGGCTCAATGCGCTGCCGGGCGTGACGTGCCTGCGGCCTCCGGGCGCGTTCTACGCGTTCCCGAACATCCGCAAGATCGACCCGGATGCCGGGCGCCTGCAAGATCACCTTCTCCGCGAGGCGGGCGTGGCCGTGCTCGCCGGGACCGCGTTCGGGGCCCACGGGCAGGGATACCTGCGCCTGAGTTACGCCAACTCGATCGAGGCGATCACCGAGGCCCTCCGCCGGATGACCCAGGCGATCGCCCGCTACGCGCCTCAGGCCAAAGCGTAGCGGCTCACGGCCCGGGCAGGACGTCGGGCGTTCGCGCCTGGGCTTCTCCGCCGTCCGAGGGCGCGGCGGCGGCCGGGACGTAGACGTAGGCATCGAGCGTGCGGCCTTCGATCGTGTTGACCCCGACGACGATCCGGCGGTAACGGTCTCCTTCGTAGGCGTCCAGGATCTGGAGCGCGCGCGCGTCGACGCCGTCGAGCACTTTGCCGGGCACGCGGGCGCCGTCTTCGGGGTAGATCACCGGATACCCGATCGAGGGATCACATGCGCGACGGTAGCCGTTGAGGACCGCCGGGCGCCCAAACAGCCGGTGGCCCAGGAGCCCCTGGACCACCGCGTCGTCTTTCAACGTCCCGTAGACGAAGAGTCGGGAAACCGTCACACCGCCCTGGCCCGCTGGCTCAGCCACTTGCGGATGGCCTCGTGCGCCGCTTCCCACCCCTGGCGAAACGCTTCCTGCGCGACCGACGCGCTCTCTTCCCGCCCGCCGTGGCGCGGCGAGCCGGCGACCAGGCGGGTCTCCACCGTGGCGGCCAGGTCTTCGACCCGCATCCGCTCCAACGCCGTGCGGAGCTCTTCCGGCGCGATGCTGCGGCCGATCTCGACCGGAAGGTGCTCGAGGCGGTGAATGAGCTCGAGGTGGCGCTGGACCGACTTCGACTCGAGCGCGTCCACGGCGTCCTGGGTCGATTCGATGCGCCCCTTGGCGGGCCGCTCCCGGTACCCTTCGATGAAGTAGGCGGGCGATTGATTGAGCGCCTCGCACAGCCGCATGAACGTCTCGAACTTCGGCAGGGCTTTGCCGCGCTCCCAGTCCCCCACCGCGACGCCGCTGCGGAGCCCGAGCCGCTTGGCCAGTTGCGCCTGGCTGATGCCCGCGGCCTGCCGGGCTTCATGGACCCGGCCGCCGAAGGCGCGCCGCAACTCGACTACCGGACGCTGTTCCATGTCCTCATTTTAGGTGACGTCCTCGCAAAGTGCAATCCCGCGACGGCCTCGGGCGCGACGCGCGGGCGTTCCTCAGAACAGCCGCTCCTGCACGCGCGGCCGTTGAATCTGGCGGACCGCTTTGCGCGCGGCGTCGAAGGTCAGCCCATCCGATGTCATCAGCCTGTGAATCACCTTGCCGTCGTGGCCCGGCCGGAACCGGGCGTCCCGGGTGATCGTCGGCTCGCCGCATCCGCAGAGGCACGGCTCGCCCCGTCCGTCGGTGCGCATCGCCGGCGAGTGCCGGCGGAGCCAGCGTTGAAGCTCCGCATCGTCCACGCGCCAGGCGCGGCCGACCCGGACGGCCGGGAGCGCGCCGCGCTGCAGCAGCCGGCGGATCGCCGCCGGCGAGACGCGCAGCAGCGCGGCGACTTCCTGGGGGGTGAGAAACCGCCTCGTCATCGTCGCTCTTGTTTGGCGGCCGGCGCGGCTTCGTCCTGGTCAGTGCGACGAGCTCTTTTGCTGGTAGTCGCGCACCAATCTCGGATTCCGGTCGGCCGCCGCCAGGAGCTCGTCGCGAGCGGCCTGCGGGAGCCCGGTGGTGGCCTCCCGGATCGCGGCGACGTACTGCTCGTGCGATTGGAACGTGGTTTCCGCCAGGCCGGTGGCGACCACCCCGGCGCCGCCGAACTGATCGCCGCCGCCGGTGAGCGCAAACGACAGGCGCGTCCCGAGGTAGGTCCCGAAGAAGAGGAGCGTGGTCTGCCTGCCGTCGCTCGTCATGAGAATCCGGCCGGCCCGGATTGGGCCGGCCTTGGTGGCCATCGTGAACGTCCCGCCGCCGGCCCGCTGGCTCGCCCCGTTCGCGTAGGTATAATTCCCCTCCGTCAGCGGGAGCCCGCCCAGGCTGCCCCGGAGCGTGCCCACGTAGGTGCGCCGGGTGCCCTGGTCCGTCAGCGTCAGCCCCGGGATCGACAGGGGAATGTCAAGGCTGTAGTAGAGGACGTACTCCGGCTGGCCGAACGCGGCGGGCATCTGCCGCGGTATCCCGACGGAGAGCCAGGCGGCGGTCAGGAGACCGGCCAGCGCCGGCCGCCATCGTGCCAGATGTCGCATCACGAGCCTCCCCCCTCCGTTCATCGGTTCGGCGATCCCCGCGCGCATCCCTTCGCTCCGGCCGTGGAATCGTCCGCGGCCTCGCACGGTCTCGACGAGGGCCTGGAGCGGCCTTGTCACTCCGAAAGACGGGGTCGTATAATCAGGGGAAAGCTGGTGCGCGACACCGCGCCGAGATGGCCGTTGGGGGAATGTCGCATGCCGTTCGTCGACAAGACCCTGCATTGCCTCGACTGCGGAAAGGAGTTCGTGTTCACCGCCGGCGAGCAGGAGTTCTACCAGAAGAAGGGGTTCACGAACGAGCCGCTGCGGTGCAAAGATT
>DATHLI010000287.1:0-2554 GCA_035488355.1 bacterium
GGGATCGGCTGCGCCCGCGCGGGCGTGTTCGAGACGACGTTCCGCGAGGAGACGGAGACCGATCTGTTCGGCGAGCAGACGGTCCTGTGCGGCGGCGTCACCGCGCTGATCCAGGCCGGGTTCGAGACCCTCACGGCTGCCGGATACGCGCCGGAGATCGCCTACTTCGAGTGCATGCACGAGCTCAAGCTGATCGTGGACCTGATGTATCGCGGCGGCATGAAGTTCATGCGGTACTCGATCAGCGACACCGCTGAGTACGGCGACTACACCCGAGGCCCCAAGGTCATAACGCCGGAAGTTCGCGCGGCGATGGAGCGCATCCTCGCCGACATCCAGTCCGGCAGCTTCGCGCGCGAGTGGATCGCCGAGAGCCGCAGCGGGGGCCGCCGGTTCGCGGCGCTGCGCAAGGCGGGCGCGGAGCATCCGATTGAGCAGGTGGGTGCCAAGCTGCGGGCCATGATGCCGTGGACGGAGGAGGGGAAGGCGGGGTCGGGTGGTGTAGGGGCGCAGCATGCTGCGCCCCTACGTCAGGGGACCCAAACGCCCAGTCCCGAACCCCTCAGGGCATGACGGCGCGGACGCTGTTCGACAAGGTCTGGGACGCGCACGTCGTTCATCAGTTCCCGGAGGGCCCGGCGCTGCTGTACGTGGACCTGCATCTGGTCCACGAGGTCACCTCGCCCCAAGCGTTCGAGGGGTTGCGGCAGGCAGGGCGCCGGGTGCGCCGGCCGGCGCTGACGGTGGCGACGGTGGACCACAACGTCCCCACGGGGGACCGCGCGGCGCCGATCGCCGATCCGATTGCCGCCCGGCAGCTCGACGCGCTCGCCGTGAACGCGCGGGAGTTCGGGCTGGAGCTGTTCGACCTCCGGTCGCCCCAGCAGGGAATCGTGCACGTGATCGGCCCCGAGCTCGGTCTCACCCAACCCGGCATGGTGATCGTGTGCGGCGACTCGCACACGGCCACGCACGGCGCCTTCGGGGCGCTCGCGCTGGGGATCGGCACCAGCGAGGTCGAGCACGTGCTCGCGACCCAGTGCCTCGTGTGGTCGAAGCCCGGGACCATGGAGGCACGCGTTACCGGTACGCTCGCGCCCGGGGTCACGGCCAAGGACTTGATCCTCGCGTTGATCGGCCGGATCGGGACGGCCGGCGCCACGGGTCACGTCATCGAGTACACGGGGGAGGCGATCCGGGCCCTCTCGATGGAAGAGCGGATGACGGTGTGCAACATGTCGATCGAGGCGGGGGCGCGGGCCGGGATGATCGCCCCCGACGAGACGACCGTCGCCTATCTCGCCGGCCGGCCGCGCGCGCCCAGCGGCGCGGCGTGGGACCGTGCCGTCGCGAAGTGGCGCGAGCTGCGCACCGATCCCGGCGCGACGTACGACAAACGGGTCGAGCTCGATGCCTCGGAGGTGGCGCCCCAGGTGACCTGGGGAACCAGTCCCGGCATGGTCACTCCCGTGACCGGTTGCGTACCGAGCCCCGCCGATTTCACCACCGACGCGGAGCGGCGCGCCGTCACGCGGGCGCTCGAGTACATGGGCCTCGCCCCCGGGACGCCGCTCGAGGGGCTCCCGATCGACCGGGTGTTTCTGGGGTCTTGCACGAACGCACGGATCGAGGATCTGCGCGCGGCGGCCCGCACCGTCCGCGGTCGGCACGTCGCGACGGGCGTCCGCGCCATGGTGGTCCCGGGATCGCAGCAGGTGAAGGCGCAAGCGGAGCGGGAGGGGCTGGACCGCGTGTTCAGCGAGGCGGGGTTCGAGTGGCGCAACGCGGGGTGCTCGATGTGCCTCGGGATGAATCCCGACGTGCTGCAGAGCGGGGAGCGCTGCGCCTCGACGTCGAATCGCAACTTCGAGGGGCGCCAGGGACGGGGTGGGCGCACCCACCTCATGAGCCCGCCCATGGCCGCGGCTGCCGCCGTGGCGGGGCACATCGTGGACGTTCGGAGATGGGGGGCCGGGGGGGCGGGGGGGGCCGGGCCATGATGGAGCCCTTCGTGCGTCATACCGGTCGGCTGGCGGCTTTGGCGCGCGCCAACGTGGATACCGACCAGATCATTCCGAAGCAGTTCCTCAAGCGTGTGGAACGCACCGGGTTCGGGCCCGCCCTGTTCCACGACTGGCGCTTCCGGCCCGACGGTAGTGCGAACCCGGACTTCGAGTTGAACGACCCCGGCGCCCGGGGCGCGAGCATCCTCCTCGCCGGGGAGAACTTCGGCTGCGGCTCGTCGCGCGAACATGCAGTCTGGGCCCTCCGCGAGTATGGCTTCCGCGCGATCCTCGCTCCGTCGTTCGCGGACATTTTCTTCGCGAACTGCTGTCAGAACGGGCTCGTCCCCGTGCGCCTCTTGCCCCAGGAGGTCGCCGAGCTGTTCCGTCGCCATCAGGCCGCGGGCGGCGAGTATCAGCTCACCGTCGACCTGGAAGAGCAGCGCGTGCACGACGGCCTCGGGTTCCGCACCACGTTCTCCATGGAGCCGTACCGTCGGGAGATGCTGCTCCACGGCCTCGACGAAATCGGGCGGACTTTGCAGGTGGAA
>DATHLI010000288.1:0-2217 GCA_035488355.1 bacterium
GTGCGCATCGCCTGGTGGCCCGGCCACTCCACGGGCCGGTACGCGGGCTCGACCTGGTACGCCGACACGTTCGCGCAGGAGCTCGACGAGCGGTGCGTCGCGCAGGTCGACATCGACTCGCCGGGCTGCCGGTGGGCGACCGAGTACACCGGGATCTCGTGGATGAGCGAAGCGGACGCCTTCTGCAAGACCGCGATCCTCGACGCCACGGGAGCGGACGCATCGGGGGAACGACCCCACCAGGCCGGCGACTACTCGTTCAACAACATCGGCATCACGAGCTTCTACATGCTGCTCTCAACGATGCCGGAGGCGCTCCGCAAGGACAAGGGCTACTACGCCGTCGGCGGCTGCGGCGCCAACATCCAGTGGCACACCGAGGATGACACGATGGAATTGGTGGATTACGATATCCTTATGAACGACCTCCGGGTCTACGTGGTCTCGCTCCTGCGGGTCCTCAACGCGCCGGTGCATCCGTTCGACTTCCGGCTGGTGGCCCGGGAGCTCGGCCGCACCCTCGACGGCTATCAGCAGCAGGCCGGACCGGCGTTCGACTTCGGTCCGGCGCGCGCGGCGCTGGGCCGGCTGGAGAGCGACCTCGAGGCGTTCTACGGGCAGGTCCAGGAGCTGACGCGGCGGCCCGTTCGCGACCCGGCCGTCCAGAGCGCCTGCGCGGCGATCCGCCGGCTGGCGCGCATCCTCGTGCCGCTGAACTTCACGCGGGAGGGCCGGTTCCGGCACGATCCGGCGGTGCCGATCCCGCCTCTTCCCGACCTCGCGCCGGCGACGGGGCTGGCGCGGCTTCCGGCGGGCTCGCACGAGGCGCGGGTGGTCCAGACGTCCCTCTTGCGGGGCATGAACCGGGTGGTCGCCGCGCTGAACCACGCCGGGCGCGTGGTGGCGGGCGACGGGAGGAACTGACCATGGAGCCCGGCGCACACGGACGCGGCATCTCCGCGATCGCGACCCGGGAGCAGTGGCTCCAGATGTACTCGCAGATGGTCCGGATCCGGTTCTTCGAGGAGCAGGTCAACGAATTGTACACCGGCGGCAAGATGCCGGGGCTCGCCCACCTCTACATCGGCGAGGAAGCGGTCGCCGTGGGGGTCTGCTCGGCGCTGCGGCGCGACGACTACATCACGAGCACGCACCGCGGCCACGGGCACTGCCTGGCCAAGGGCGCGTCGGTCGACCGGATGTTTGCCGAGCTGCTGGGCAAAGGCGCGGGCTACTGCCGGGGCAAGGGCGGCTCGATGCACATCGCCGACCCGGAGACCGGGAACCTCGGCGCGAACGCGATCGTGGGCGGCAGCACCGGCATCGCCGCGGGCGCCGCCCTCTCCGCCAGGATGCGGGGGACCGACCAGGTGACGGTGTGCTTCCTCGGCGACGGCGCGCTGAACCAGGGGGTCCTCTACGAGGCCCTCAACATGGCGTCCCTCTGGAAGCTCCCGGTGATCTACGTCTGCGAGCACAACCGGTACGGCGAGTACACGCCCTCGGACGAAGTCACGGCCGGCGACGTCACGGCCCGCCCCGCCGCGTGGGCGGTGCGCACGGACGAGGTGGACGGCCAGGACGTCCGGGCGGTCTACGCGACGGCGCTAGGACATGTGCAGCGGGCGCGCGCGGGGGACGGGCCGGGGTTCCTCCTCTGCCACACCTACCGGTTCCGCGGCCACCATGTCGGGGACATCAACCGCTCCTACTACCGTTCGCAGCAGGAGGAAACGGCCTGGTCGCGCGAGCGGGATCCGATCCGCCTGCTCGGCCTGTGGCTGATCCGGCAGCGCATGGCCGCCGCCGCGGAATTGGAGCGGGTCGAGCAGGGCGGCCGCGCCGAGATCGCCGCCGGCCTGCAGTTCGCGCTCGAGGCGCCGTATCCCGACCCGGGCGAGGTCACCGAGGATGTCTATGCTTAGGGCGGAGCCGGCCGAGGGTGGGCGGGCGGCGACGCGGGAGCTGACCTTCGGCCAGGCGATCAAGGAAGCGCTCTCCGAGGAGATGCGGCGGGATCCGCGGGTGTTCATCATCGGCGAAGACGTGGCCGAGGCGGGCACGGTGTTCAAGGTCCTGGCCGGGCTCGTCGAGGAGTTCGGGGCCAAGCGGGTGCTCGACTCGCCGATCTCGGAGGCCGGCATCACCGGGATCGGGGTCGGGGCCGCGATGACCGGGATGCGCCCGGTGGTCGACATCATGTTCGGCGACTTCATC
>DATHLI010000289.1:0-10693 GCA_035488355.1 bacterium
GGCACGGGCATCCGGAGATCGTGGCCGCGGTGCAGCGCCAGGTGCCGAAGGGATCGACGTACTACTTCCTCAACGAGCCGGTGATCCGTCTGGCGGAGCGAATGGTCGAGGCGATCCCCTGCGCCGACCAGGTGCATTTCACCGGGTCGGGGACCGAGGCGACGTTCTTCGCGATGCGTCTGGCCAGGGGCGCGACCGGCCGCTCGAAGGTCCTCAAGTTCGAGGGCGGCTGGCATGGGATGCACGACTACTCGCTGTGGGGGACCGTGCCGAAGCGGCCGAGCGCCTACCCGAACGCGGAGCCGGATTCCATCGGTATTCCGGAGGTGCTGCGCGGGCAGGTGCTGGTCGCCCCGTTCAACGACGCCGCGCGCGCGGTGGAGATCATTCAGCGGCACGCGAATGAACTGGCCGCGGTGATCGTGGAGCCGCTGCAGCGGGTCCTCCAGCCGGTGCCCGGGTTCCTCGAGGCGGTGCGCGAGGCGGCCACGCGGGCCGGCAGCGTGCTGATCTTCGACGAGATCGTGACCGGGTTCCGCATCGCCTGGGGCGGAGCCCAGGAGCGGTACGGGGTGATCCCCGACGTGGCCACCTACGGCAAAGCGATGTCCGGCGGATTCCCGATGGCCGCGATCGCCGGCCGGAGCGACATCATGAAGCATTTCGATGCGCGCCGGACGGAGCGGCCGCACCTCGTCTGGGCGAGCGGGACCCTGAACGGCAACCCGGTGAGCGCGACGGCGGGGGTGACCGCCCTGGACATCCTCAGCCGGCCCGGCGCCTACGACCATTTTCACAAGATCGGCGGCCGGCTGCGGCGGGAGATCGAATCGCTCGGGACCCGGTATGGGTTCGCCGTGCAGGCGCCCGGCGAGGACGCGGTGTTCGGCATCCGGTTCACCGCCCGGAAGCCGCTCAGAAACTGGGAGGATCTGCTGACCTCGGACACGCAGCTCAACCTGCGCTGGTCGATCGAGCTGCTCAAGCGCGGGATTCTCGTCAACCCCAACGAGAAGTTCTACCTCTCCCTGGCGCACACCGACGCCGACGTGGACCGCACGCTCGAGGCATGCGACCAGGCATTCGCGGCGATCAAACGATAACGTAGCTCCCTTCTTTTCATGTACCGCGCGAATGTCCCCGCCCAGCCGGTGTCCGTGGCTTAGCCACCTGCCGCGCGCGCTCGGACGTGCGGGCGACTCTCAGATGCGCGCGGGCATAGGCGAACAAGTGCTGCTGCGCGTACCCGGCGAGGGGACCGAATCGCGCCCGGGCGAATGCCTGGATCTGCTTCGGGGTGCGGGGCCGGCCGCGGAAGTAGAGGCGCTCCACAGCGCGCGTCACCCAGACGTCCACGGGGAACGCGGCCGTCTGGCCCAGCCCGAAGAGCAGGATGCAGTCGGCGACCTTCTCCCCCACGCCCGGCACCTCGAGGAGCCGCTCGCGCGCGGCGTCGAACGGCAGCCGCCGCAGGGCGTCGAGGTCGAGGTGTCCGTCCGCGACCATGCGCGCGGCGGCGCGCACATACGGCGCCCGGTAGCCGAGGAGGCAGGCCGCAAGCGTCCGCGGGCGGGCCGCGGCGAGCCGGGCCGGAGCGGGAAAGGTCTGCATGCCGTCTCGGAGTGGCTCCCCGAACGCGCGGGCCAGCCGCTCGATCGACTGGGTGATTTTGGGAATGTTGTTGTTCGCCGAGATGATGAACGAGATCAGCACCTCCCACGGATCCTGCGCCAGGATCGCGATGCCGCGGGTGCAGGGGAGGATCCGGCCAAGGACGCCGTCCTCGACGAGCGCCGCCTCGATGCCGGTCACTCCGCGCGGCTCACGCGAGCAGCCCAGGTAGTCGAGGAGCAGTCTCCGGGCGTCCTCGGTATCCGGCGAGAGCAGAGACAGTCCCCGGGTATCTTGTGCCACCTGTAGGATGTGACGACCCACGACGCCCACCGCCACCCGTGCCCCGTCCTTGCCGGCGTTCCACCGCCACCGGAATGCCTGGCCGGACTCCAGGGTGCGGGCGAGGTGCAGCCCGTCCGCTTCCGGGATCCACGTGGGCACCGGCGAAGGCTCCTCGACGGCTAGGGCTCGACCACCCTAGATCTCTCGGAGGTCGATCGCATCCACGATAAACTGCGACCAGGTCTCCAGCCGGTCGTATGCCGCCCGGACCTCCTGGGGTGTGGCAAAGGCGCCCGCGAGCTTGCTCCGCTCCCGCACCCGGACCTCGGGCGTGGGAAGATTGGCGATGTAGACGAGGCCGAAGTGCACGCGGCCGACCGGCTCGATGTCGTCGTTGATCACGCCTACCGGCCGGGCCCGCCATCCCGGCGGCACCTCCACTTCTTCCGTCAGTTCCCGGCGCATCCCCGCGTCCACGGGATCGGCGTCCGCGACGTCCTCCGGGTTGATGTGGCCGCCCAAGCCCACGGAGAGTTTCTCCCGCAGCCGCTCCTCGGAGCCGGCGCGCGTGCGGCGGACGAGGAAGATGCGGTCCTGGTGGCGGAGAACGACGTACGGGATGATCTGCTTGAGGCCGGGGTCGTCCTCGACCCGGGCGCGGGGCGCGAAGTAGGCGTGCGCCGCGATCGCGGCCAGGTACCCCGGGAGGCCCTCGGTGGAAAAGCCGTGAAAGCCGCCCGCGGGGAACAGGTGGGTGCGCGGGACCACCAGCACTTCTTCCGGCATGGGGCTCATCGTGTGCGAAACTCATAGTCCAGCATGCTGTCCGCCTCATCGTTCTCGCAGTGGATCTTGCCCATCACAACGCCCTCCTGTGGCGTGAAGAGGTAGGGGAGCATCAGTGGAATGTCCGAGACCACGGGCAGGGCGGGGATCTCGGCCAGCGGGACCCACCTCAGGTCGCCTTCGTCCGTCGCGATCGGGTCCGCGGAGCCGGATGGGCGCTCGGCCGCGAAGACGAACAGCAGCCACTGGGCGCCTGTCGCGCGGGTCAGGACCGTCACGACCGCCCGGAGCGCCGCCCCACCCAGGCGGAGTCCCGTCTCTTCATGGACCTCCCTCAGGCAGGCGTCGAGAGGGTCTTCGAGGGGCTCGATCTTGCCGCCCGGAGGATTGTACAGACCTTGATTGGGCGGGTGGCGGCGCCGGAGCAGCAGCACACTGTCGCCGTCGCGGATGAAGCAGAGTGTCCTCAGGTAGACCGGGTGCGAGGTGTTCCCCCTCAGGGCGTCTGCAGCCGGGCCAAGTGTGCTCTTGCCCACCCCGAGTATACCGCATCGTAGTAGGAGCCGTGGAGCGAGAGGGCGGTCTTGAAATTGCGCACCGCGTCATCGGTGCGCCCCTGCCGCTCGTAGAGCCGGCCGAGGCTGATGTAGTACAGCGCGTAGTTGCGGTCGAGCTTGATCGCGTTCTTGAGCTCCCGGATCGCCTCAGCGTCGTGGTGTAGGAGCGCGAGGGCGGCGCCGTACCGCCAGTGGAGATCGGCGTCGAGCGGGGCCAGATCGAGCAGGTCCTTGATCCTGCCCAGGGCAATGGGGGACCCGGCCTGCATCTGGAACGCGGTGGTGCCTTGATGCTGACCGTTGAACGCGACGTCAAGGGCCCAGGTCCCGGTGTGGCTCTCCAGGTCGGTGCCCAGGATATAGAGCGGGAGGGTGAAATCGAAGACTTCCCAGGCGCCGTTCTTTTGCTTGGGGGCCATCACCTCGAGCGCAAACGCCGGCCCGGTGGGGTCGCTGACCGCGAAGGTCACCACCGTGCCGTTCACCAGCGCCTTGACCTTGACGACCGCGTACGGAAGGTCCGTGTTGAAAAAGCTGGTGGTGGGATCTACCGGGGTGACCTCGCCGGCGCCGAAGAGGCTGTTCATTTTGACGGCCCTGGCGAGGACCACGCTGGCCAACTGGGTCGGGGGGCCCGCCTGAGCCGCGGGCGCAGGCTGTGGGGGTGGGGTGCTCTGGGCGTGGGCCGCCGGCTGCGCGGATCCCTGGAGCGCCAGGACGATCCCAGCGCTCACTGCGAGCCATTGGGCACAGCGCCCCAACGTCTTGATGCCTTAGATACCGGGGGAAAGCGAACTCAGGCGGCGGGGATCACCGCCGCCTGTCTGCGGTGTTAGTGGACGAACAGGTGACCGGTTGCGGCGAGAATGAACAGGACCAGCAGAATCAGCACCAAAGCATCCACCTCCAACACCTCGCGCGCCAGCAGTGTGTGTGCGTACCATAGGTCAATTGTACCCAATAAGTGTGGTCACCAGTCACCCGGATGAGACGGGGGAGGTCGCGGGCGCCCAAGAGAATCATGGGCTCGAAGGCGTGGACCGTCAAAAGATCGGACCAGGGAGGACTTTATGCCGGCCAAGCAGACCATCACGTCGATCAAGGCGCTTCGGGGAAAGGAGATCGCGAAAGGGGTCACGATCAAGCCCCTCGCGGGGGAGCACGTGATGCTGAACTACCTCCAGTTCGTCCCCCAGGGCGAAGTTCCGCTCCACTCCCATCACCACGAGCAGTTGGGGTTGATCATCGAGGGCGAGCTCGAGATGCAGATCGGCGACGAGCGGCGGACGCTCCGCCCAGGGGATACCTACGTGATTCCCGGCGGCATCACACACAGCGGCCGGGCCGGCCGCGCGGGGGCCCTGGTTCTCGACGTCTTCTACCCGCTGCGGGAGGACTACCTCAAGCTCTTCGCTTAGCCGCCGTGGCCGTTTTCGCCCTCTCGCGCTCGACGAGTTCCTTCGCGCGGAACTTCGCGATGCGTCCGATCAACTTCACAGGGACGGGCAGGAAGAGCGGGAAGCGGATTGTGCCCTTGCTGACCTCGTACGATGCCAGCTCGTTCTTGAACGCCGCGACGACGCGCCCGGTGGCGGGGTAAAGCGAGTAGTGCCGCTTCCACCCGCCGAAATAGAGCACGGGGCCGCTGGGCAGTTTGTACGTGGGGATCTTGTACGAGATCACTTCTTCGGCTCCCGGCACGGCCTTCCGGATGGCGCTCCGCACGCGCTCAAGTATGCCCTGCACCGCCACAGGTTGCGAGGCGATGTACTCGTTCACGGACTTGAAGCCGGCCCTGGCCATCATCCACCTCCTGCGTTGTTTAGTATTGCAATACTCAGTCGACTTGCCGGCTTAGTGTGTCGAACGTACGTTAGCATAACACCGGTCATGAGAATCGATCACGCGGAGAGGAGGTAACACTTTTTCAGCAAAAATCTTCAATTGATCGTTTGCTATCCATCAATCAAGGAGTCAGGATGCCTAGTTCGTCCAGGAGATCGCCTGCAAGGCGGGCGACGGAAAAAGCCGGGGGACCAGACATTCTTGAGAGCTATTCCCTTCCTCCCATGTCTCTCAAGTCGGTTCGCTCTGCGTCGAACAACCTGCCGATCCATTTGGCCAGTTTCATCGGCCGGGATAAGGAGATTGTAGAGGTCAAGGCCCTCATCGGCCGCGCCCGTCTCGTGACCCTCACAGGTGCGGGAGGTTCTGGCAAGAGCCGGCTTGCTCAGCAGGTCGCCGCAGGACTGATCAAGGACTTCCCCAACGGCGTGTGGCTGGCCGAACTGGCGGCGGTGTCCGACCCCAGTCTCGTGCCGAAGATGGTCGCCCAAGCCCTTGGTGTCACAGAGCACGCGCGCCGGCCGCTCATCGACACCGTGAACACCTTTCTCCGTCCGAAATCTCTTCTTCTCCTGCTGGACAACTGTGCGCACCTGGTATCGGCCTGCGCGCACCTGGTGGCCGCGCTCATGGGGGAATGCCCCGGTCTCCGTATCCTGGCGACCAGCCAGGAGGGATTGCGCGTTGAAGGAGAGTTTGCCTATCGCCTCCCCGGGCTCTCGCTGCCCGGTCTGGAACCGCTCCCCCCGCTGGAGCGGCTCAAGCAGTGTGATGCGGTGCGGTTGTTCACCGAGCGGGCCATAGCCGTGCTGCCGACCTTCGAGGTCACGGGGGACAACGCTGAGGCCGTCGCGCAGATTTGCTCGCATCTCGACGGCATCCCGCTCGCGATCGAGATGGCGGCGGCGCGGATGAAAGTGCTCTCCGCGCAGCAGATTGCAGATCGCCTTGGGGACCGGTTCCGGCTGCTCACCCGGGACAACCGGGAGGGGCTTCCAAAGCACCAGACGCTCAGGGCAGCGATGGACTGGAGCTATAACCTGTTGTCTCCGAAGGAGCGATTGGGCCTGCACCGCTTGTCGGTGTTTCACGGCGGATGTACGTTGGAGGCCGCAGCGGCCGTCTGCGCAGATGACGGCGTCGAGGCCCAAGGCATCCTGGAGCTCCTGACGCAGTTGGTGGACAAATCACTGCTGGTTGCGGAAACGCGCGCCGGCGCCGGCCGGTATCGTCTGCTCGAGACAGTGCAGCAGTACGGCTGGGACAGGTTGGTGGAATCCGGAGAGGCCGACGCCATCCGGCGGCGGCACCGGGACTGGTGCGTGACCCTGGCGGAGGAGGCCGACCGAGAACTGCGGGGACCGCGGCAGGAACTGTGGCTCCGGCGGCTCAAGGCAGAGCACGCCAACCTGCGCGCGGCGCTGGAGGTTTGTGAGACCGACGCGGACGGAGCGGAAGCGCAATTGCGGTTGACGGGGGCGCTCCACTGGTTTTGGAGCATGCAGGGGCATTGGAGCGAGGCGCGCAGATGGCTGGACGCCGCCCTCGCCCGGAGCGTTGAGTCCCCGCCGTCCACCGTGCCCAAGGTCATGAAGACGGCGGCGTATTTCGCGTGGCGGAAGGGTGAGTACGACCGGGCCATCGCCCTGGGGGAGCAGGGGTTGGTCCTGTGCCGAGAGTTGGGCGATAGGAAAAACGGCGCGCAACTCCTGCTCTGGTTGGGCATCGTGGCGCTGCGGCAGGGAGATCATGAGCGGGCCACAGCGTTGTATGAGGAGAGTGTCAGTTTGTGCCGCGACCTGGGGGAGACGTGGCTCAGCAGCATGGCGATCTCCCAACTCGGGGCGGTGGCGCGCGATCAAGGCGATACCGAGAGAGCGGTGGCGTTCCATCTGCAGGCCCTCGCGCTGGCGAAGGAGGCGGAAGACAAATCGCTCATTGCCAGCCAGCTGCGGAATCTGGGCACGGACGAACACCGCCGGGGCGACTACCGTCAGGCGGCTGCATACCATCGAGACGGGCTCACCGTGAGCAGGGACGTCGGAGCAAAGTGGCTCATCGAAGAGTGCCTCAGGGGTGTGGCGAGGGCGGAGGCCGCGCAGGGGCATTATCGGAAGGCGGCGCGCGTGCTCGGGGCGTCGGAAGTGTTACGCGACGCCCTCGGCTGGCAGATTGCCCCCCGCGACCAGGCCGACCATGATGAGTGCGCGGCCGCTGCGCGTGCTGCGCTTGAGGAGAGCGCGTATGCCGCCGCCTGGGCGGAGGGGCGGGCCATGACGCTCGACCAGGCCGCTGATTATGCCCTGGCGCCCGGAGAGGGCGTCCTGTTTCCAGGACCGCCGCGGCAGGCGGGCGAGCGGGGTCAACGCGTCCTGACATCTCGTGAACGAGAAATCGCGGGGTTGATCGCCTGCGGGCTGTCTAACCGCGAGATCGCGTCTCGGTTGGTCATCACGGGAAGGACGGCCGAGAGTCACGTCCAGCACATCCTCGCCAAGCTGGCGTTCCACTCCCGTTCGCAGATTGCCACCTGGGCGGTAGAACAGGGACTTCATACATCCCCCACGACCGACGTCAAACTGCACTAGACGGCTTGACAGGACGGCTACCAGAACACGATCGTCCCCCGGCGCTCCGTACCCTGGTCAATAGATCCGTATGGCTTTCCGTACTGCTCTCAGTATTCCCACAGATGCGCGCGCCCGGGGGCCTGCCGTAATCTAACGGTGGGCTCGCATCGAGATCCTTCTCGGGCTTGCCTCAGCGTAGCCCTGTCTGATTTGGCGCAGGGCCATCACCTCAAAGGGAAGGGGGAGCGATGCCACTCTATGTCGCCCTCACGCGTTGGACCGATCAGGGACTCCGCAACGTGAAAGATACCGTGAAGCGCACCGATGCCGTGATTGCGGCCGCGGAACGGATGGACTGTCAGGTCCTGGACCTGTTGTGGACGTTCGGGGCGTACGACATTGTTTCGATCATCGAGGCGCCGACCGAGGATGTGGCCGGTACGCTGACGCTGGCGACCGCGATGCAGGGCAACGTGCGCACGCACACGATGCGCGCCTATCGGAGAGACGAGATGGAGAGGATCCTTCGCGGACTGCCCTAGGTGTGGCTCTGGGTCGATACCCAAGGCAGGCCGTGAGCGGACTGGCGAGGCCTGATCACTGATTCGGTCTTGCGCGCGCTACGAAGGCGCCCGCTCCAGATCGGCGAGCCACGGCGGGTCGGCGCCCGCGCGGGTGCAGGTCAGGGCTGCGATCAGGGCCGCACGTGCCAGCGCGTCGGTGATCCCGGCCGACCCGAGCCGCGCGACCGCATCGCGTGTCAGGCGGCGGGCCCCATGCAGCCACGCCAGCAGGCCCGCCGAAAAGGCGTCGCCGGCGCCCACCGTATCGACCACGGTCACCGGCACTGAGGGGACGCGCACTTCCCCCGCGGCATGGAACGCCGCCGCGCCTCCCTCCCCGAGCGTGACGACGACGAGCACCGGCCCCGGCGCCTCCGGCCGCGCAAGCCAGGATCGGGCGACCTCCTCCCAGGGCGCGCCCGGATAAAGGACATCCAGGTCCGCGCGGCTCGCCTTCACCACGTCCGCGCGCCGCACCCATGCTTCGATCCGCGTCCGGCCCGCATCGAGGTCGGGCGTGAGCGGCGGGCGGACATTCGGATCCAGGAAGATCAGCCGCCGGCCCTCTTCCCGCCGCCCGAGCGTCTCCAGCGTCGTGCCGACGGGTTCGACGAGCAGGGAGTATCCCGCGAAATGCAGCGCCTCCACATCAGGCGGGAACGCCTGCGGAAGGTCGCCGGGGCGCAGCGCGCGCTCCGCCGTCCCGTGGCCGTAGAATGAGAACGCCGGTTCCCGGCCGTCCTCCTGCTGGACGAACGCGAGCGCGGTCGGTTCGGCGCGCTCGCAGACGTGGCGGGGATCGACGCCGCTCGCGAGAAGTTGCGCCCGCAGAAACCGGCCGAACACGTCGCGGGACAGCCCCCCGAGAAATCCCGCGGCCACTTCCAGGCGCGCGAGCGCGACCGCGACATTCAGCGAGGCGCCGCCCACGTGGGGGCGATAGAGCGGTCCGCGCTCGGACCGTTCCACAGTGAAATCGACGAGCGCCTCGCCGCACCCGACGATCACCGGACGGCCCCGCCGGCGCGACGCATGATCGCGGTCACAGGTCAGCTCCCGACTCGATCGCCTCGCGCAGAAGCCGCCCGAGCCAGAGCGCGAGATCGGCGCGCGTTGCCGCGTGACTGTCGCCCGGGTGGGGGGGCACCGCGGCGCCCGGGATGGCGTCCGCGATCAGCGTTGCGGCCGCCGCCCACCGGAGCGGCGCGGCGGCGTCTTGGGGCTCCGGCTGAAGCCCAGCCGCGTCGGAGCCGGCGCTCCGAGCGCCCGGGGAGTTCTGCCACCGCCGGATGGCGCGCGCGGCCCCGGCAACGAGGCGCGTTCCCTCACCGAGCGTCAGGGGCTGTCCGGGAGCGAAGTGCAGCGTCCCCGGCTCACCCTCCCAGATTCCCTCGACCGCCAGCAGCTGCGTGGCGGCAAAGGCCGGGTGCGAGAGCGGGACGTCATCGTACCAGTACAGCGGGACGCCCTGATCGAGCAGCAGCAGTTGGAGCCGGCGCGTGAGATCGGCGCGCGCGTGCACCTCCTGCGGCGCCGCGCCCACCCGCAGGCAGAAGACCGCCAGGGCCGCCGCCGCTTCGCCGACCGCCCATTCCACGGGGTGGAGCCGGTACGCACCGTTCGTGATGTGGGTCGTGCCGATGTTCTTGGCGGCCGGGAGAAGATTGACCGTCTCGACAGGCACGAGCGCCCCCAGCGGAATCTGAAAGGGCCGGGTGGGAACGCTCACCGTCCCCGGTCTGCAGTCGTGCAGGTCGATCGGATAAAATCCGATCCCGGCCGTGTCGGGGAATCGCGCCGCTCGGGCGCCGGGGTGCGAGGCCGCGGCGATGTCCTGCTCGCGGATCGTCTGTTTGGCCCGCAGCCGCCTGCCCTCGCGAATGTAGGGCGCCTGCGACGCGCCGTCGTCGCTACCCATGATATCAGGCCGGGGCCGCAGTTCAGGATAGCCGTACCCGCCGCCGTCGCGCGGCGCTTCGGTCTGGAGCCAGTGGAGGAATCCGAGGCTGAGCTGCCGGGCCTGCTCCCAGAGCCGGGCTTGTTCCTCGGGGAGACGGTCGACGGGGGAGCCTCCGCGGAAGTCATTGCTGGGCCAGTTGATGACCGCGACATCCCGGGGGACCCGGGGGTCGTCGAAGTTGCCCGCGGCGAGGACGCGCCGGTAGGTAAAGAACGGCCCGTAGGTTCCGGGCGCGCTCTCCGACATCCGGTAGACCGGCGCGCCCGCGTGATGGGGCTGGGCGGAAAGGGAGTAGGGCTGCGCCGCGCGGTTCTCCTCGTAGCCGGGCGGCTTGGGGATCGTGTGGACCTCGCCCGGACAAAACTCGACGGCGAACGGGAAGGTGAACGCCTGGGTGCAGGCCGGATCCGCCCGCTGCGGCGCCGAGGGTTCCCCGGTCTCGGCGCGCGACTCCACGCCCACCGTGTAGGCCGTCCCGGAGAGGACGAACAGGTCCCCGAGATCGGTGGCATCGAG
>DATHLI010000290.1:0-3651 GCA_035488355.1 bacterium
CACGTCCGGCGTGGCGAGCCCGTTGAGCGGCGCCCACAGCACCCCGGCGATCCCGGTGAACATCCCCGAGAGGACGAACGCGAACCACCGGGCCCGGCGGACGCGGATGCCGATCGACTCCGCCCGCACCTCGTTGTCCCGGATGGCCTGCAGGGACTTGCCGAAGGGAGACTGCACGATCCGCCACATCAAGACGGCGCAGACGGCAAAGACGGCCAGGACGTAGTAGTAGTAGCGGTGCGCCAGGAAGACGACCTTGTCCTGCGGCGTGCCGAAGACGCCGCCCAGCAGCACGGGCGTGGGGACGCGGATCCCGTCGGTCCCGCCGGTGACCCAGAACAACTTCAACGCCAGGCTCCAGCCGACCTGAGAAAGCGCCAGGGTCAGGATCGAGAAGAAGATCTTGGTGTAGCGGACGCAGATGAAGCCGAAGGCCGCGGCGATCACCAGCCCGGACAGCACCCCGCCGGCCAGGAACGCTTCCATGGACACGACGTGCAGGTACTTGACGACGAACGCGGCACCATACGCCGCGGCTCCGAAATACACGGAGTGCCCGAAGGAGAGGAGACCGGTATACCCCAGCAGCAGGTTCAGCGCCATGGCGGCGATCGCCATGACGAGGCCATAGGAGAGCAAGATCGTCTGGTAAGACGACGCGACGTAGGGGAAGACGACCAGCAGCGCCGCGAGCAGCGCCAGGGACGCGGCCGCCGGCACCCTTCCGGACGCGGTCGCGCGGGCGTCGATGGCCGGGGTGCTCATGACCGGCTGAACAGCCCCGCCGGCCGGGTCACGAGGACGAGGGCCGCGATTAGGTACAGCACCGCCAGTTCGAGCTCGGGGAAGAACGTGATCGCGAGTGTGCGGACCACGGCGACAATGAACGCGCCGGCGAGGGCCCCCTCGAGGCTGCCCAGGCCGCCGATGACGACGACGACAAACGCGAGCACGAGCGCATCGACCCCCATCCCGAGCACCGCGCCTTGAATCGGCACGATCACCGCACCGGCCAGCCCGGCCATCAGGCACCCGATGGCGAACGCCAGCACATACACACTCTGCACGTTGATGCCCAGGGCCTGCGCCATCCGCCGGTTCTGCGAGGTCGCCCGCAGCATCACGCCAAACCTGGTGCGGTAGACGAACGCCCAGAGCAGCGCGGCCGCCCCCAGGCCGATCGCGATGACGAGGAGGTTATAGGTGGGATAGTCCGATCCGAGGATCGTCAGGGTGCCAAACGCGCTCCACAGCGTGCTCGCCGAGAGCGGCGTCGGCCCCCAGACGAGCTTTGTCACGTCTTCGAGGATCAGGAGCAGGCCGAACGTCATGAGCAGCTGATACTCTTCGGCGCGGGCGTAGAGAGGCCGCAGCAGCGTTGGCTCGACGGCGGCGCCGATGAGCGCCACCACGAGCGCGGCAAACGGCAGGAGCGCGATCAGCGCCGCCGGCGGCACGGCCCCTCCCGCCACGCCCACCATGCCGACCATGGCGAAGGCGCCCAGCATGTAGAGATTCCCGTGGGCCAGATTCACGATGCGCATGACGCCGTAGACGAGGCTGAGACCGCCCGCAATCAGGAAGAGGAAGGCCGTATTCAGGAGGGCGTTCAGCGATTGGACGATCAGCGTGGACATGGCTGCCCCGCAGGATTCCGCGCGATGCCGGGTCTTCCTGCACCCCGCGCGTCAGGCCAGCGGGTTGTCGACAACGGCGACATCGTACTCGTGCACAATGGAACGCCCGAGGCGGGGGTCCTCCAGGCCCACCCGGAACCCGTCCCCGTAGCGCAGGGCGCCGCCGCAGGTCGGGATGGTCCCCGAGAACAGGACGACGGCGCCTGAGGGGGGCAGCCGGCCCCGGAGGCGGCCGAGCCAGTAGTCCGGGGGCAGCAGCGCTCCGACCGGCGCTTCCTGGTAGAGATGCCAGGCTCCCTGCTCCCTGACCCACGAGCGCAGGACGAGGTCATCGGTGTGGTCGCGGACCTCCGCGTAGTCCCACCCCCCGCGCGCCATGACGTTGGGGCAGATCCGCTTGGACAGCTCGATCGACGCGGCCTCGACCTCACGGTCGGTATGGTCGCTCCCCACGGTCACGGCGACGCGCTCCCGGGTCGCCACGAGCACGTACTCGACTTCCCCGGAGCTCTGCGGTGAATAGATCTCCACCCGATCCCCCTGCGTCAGCATGGCCCGCGCGACGGGGAAGACGATCGGCACCTCGGTGGGCGCCGGGACCCCCAGGGCCCGCATCTCCTCGACGTGCGCCCGTACGGCGGCCATGTCCCGTCCCGTCCATCCGCCGTTGAGGACCGCCCGCACCGCGGGCGTCCAGCGCCATGAGGCTCCGGCCGCACGCATCTCCAACTCGACCTGCATCGGGGACCTCCCTCCCTGCCCGCCGGAGCGGGCTCAGCACACCTCTCGAACCCGCGCGGTTACCCGGGCACCGCCACCGGCTCGCGGGACCGTCCCAGCCCGCGCACCCCCAGCGTCCCCGCGAGCCCCACCCCACCCCCGACGATCAGCCCCACCGGGAGCCCCCACGCGCCGATGATCCCACCCATCATCAGCGCCCCGAAGGGGGCCAGCCCGTTGAAGACGAGGGCGTACATGCTCATCACCCGTCCCCGGAGGGCATCGGGGGTCTCCATCTGCACCGTGCTGTTCGCGGTGGCGGTGAACATCACCGTCCCCAATCCCGCCAGAAACAGTTCGGCGCCGGCGACGCCGGGCCGGGTGGCCCGGCTGAGCGCCATCAACCCCGTGCAGAGGAACACGGCGCCCCAGAGGAGATAGGATGGCCGTGGGCCGCGGGCGCACGTCCCGGCCACGATCAGCGAGGCGGCCAGGGCTCCCGCCCCTTGGGCGGCCATGAGGAATCCGAAGCCGCTCGCGGTGAGGTGGAGCTGCACGCGGGCGAGCACCGGGACCACGATATTGAAGTTCATGGCAAAGAGGCTCAGCACGCCGAGCCCGCCCAGCACGCGAGACACCGCGCCGGAGGACCGGATGAATCCCACGCCCTCGGCGATGTGCATCAGCAGTCCGGCCCCCGGCGTGACGCGGATCGTGGACTGTACCCGCATCGCACCCAGCGCGGCAATGACGGCGAGAAAGCTGGCGGCATTGGCCAGAAACGCCGTCCCCACGCCCCACGCGGCGATCATCACGCCGGCGACGCCCGGCCCGATCAGCCGCGCGCTGTTGAAGATGGAGGAGTTCAGGGCGATCGCCCCCGTGAGGTCTTCCGTCCCGCCGACCATCTCGACGATGAACGCCTGCCGGGCGGGGACGTCGAAGGCGTTCACCGACCCCAGCAGCGCGGCCAGCACTGCCACGTGCCAGTAGCGAACGACGCCCGCCGTCGTCAACACCCCGAGGCACAGCGCGAGCAGGAGCAGCATCGTCTGCGTGATCAGGATCAGGGTCCGCTTCGGGACCCGGTCCGCCACAACCCCCGCGGGGAGGGACAGCAGCAGCACCGGGGACCACTGCAGCGCACTGATCACGCCGAGGAGAAATGGGGAGCGGGTCAGGCTGAGGACCAGCCATGCCTGGCCGACGGTCTGCATCCAGCTCCCGATCAGGGAGACGAGCTGGCCCGCGAAAAAGAGACGAAAGTTGCGGTGGCGCAGCGGCGCCAGCAGCG
>DATHLI010000291.1:0-7042 GCA_035488355.1 bacterium
GGTCAGGATCACGCCGCGAACGGGGGTCGAGCGGATCCCCGACTGAGGATGGAGTTCCTCCCATCGCGCGAGCTGCTGCGTCACATCGGGAGTGGCGTTGACCAGGTACCACTCCTGCCCGGCCGGCGAAAACGCGAGGGAGCACTGGGCGAGCGGTGCGATCACGCTGCGCCGGGCGGTCAGGCAGTTCGTGCACCGGCAGTTCCATTGGGGGACGCCGCCGCCGGCAGCGGTGCCCAGCAACCGTACGCGCATCGCTTAGGAAAGGGAAGGGATAACGCTGGGGCCGGTTCTCATCCGCCGAACCGGCCCCCGAGCCACTCCTGTTACTTCGTATAGACGTACGCGGTAACTTCCGCGCAGAGCGAAACTTCCTCGAACCAGGGCTTGATCCACATCCCCAGATCACCTCCTCCGCGAGCCGCGTCCATTGCTCTTTTTGCTCCCACGGCATTTTCCTCCTGCCTGTGCCGCCCCACCTTCCCAACCCCCAAAGCCGGCCGTTACCATTCAGAGTTTCCCACCATAGAAGACATACGTCGCTTCCCCCCCTTCCGCGTCGGTTCGCTGGATCCAATCGACACGTTGAAAACGACCAGAGCCCTCACGGCTGATCACCTTAAACAGTTGGCCTGGGGCCGCATCATCGTCGGTCGCGTAAATGGTCTTCACGAGCTCTGCGGTGACCCTGCTTCCGTCGGTCGCTTTCCATGTCGCGCCGATTCGATCGCCTCCTTCAAATCGCTCGGCATCCCCATCAAAGTGTGCCCGCACGCGGAAAAGCACAA
The DNA here is from genome assembly GCA_035488355.1 of bacterium. Lineage (GTDB taxonomy): Bacteria > Sysuimicrobiota > Sysuimicrobiia > Sysuimicrobiales > Segetimicrobiaceae > Segetimicrobium. The sequence continues at coordinate 789 of DATHLI010000291.1, forward strand.
TCTCGCCCGCCGGTGGCAGCAGCTGACTTCTGTGCTTGATCGCCAGCTCGCTGTGCGTCATGGGCGCCGTCATTTCCATGGGCGCCGTCATATCCATGGACGACGCCATATCGTGAGCCGCTAGGAGCGGCGCCGAGGCGTGGCCCAGAACACACGGCGTTCCTGGATCGCAAAGGCCATAGGCCAGGAGCGCTCCATTCGCCGTCGGGACGAACACCTTTCCGTCCGCAACGGTCGGCCCTGCGCGCCGGGTCATTTGGGACAGTGCAGCGGGGAAAGGAGCGTTCCATAGGAGCGCCAATGATTCGGCATCGAACGCATAGACATGGGCGTGAAGCGTGGGAGAGGGTCCATTGGTGGGTAACATCGCCCACACGATGCCGCTGCCTGCCACGGTTCCATTTGCGGAGACGGAGAGGAGGCCGCCCGGCATCCGCGTAGGGCTGGCATCAACACCGGCAACCACCGGCGTCACGCTGAAAAGATTCGTCGAAGAGTCGAAATTGAATTTCTTGAGGTGGTCCTTTTCCGACCAATCATACAAGTGACCGTTCCAGAACGTCGGCGAACCGTGCAGGTGCGGCCCTGCGTGCCAGGACTCACACCCGGCCGGTATCGGCCTGGGGCAGCCATAGTTCCACGTGGGGTGATACGTATTCGTGAATCCCTGGAATGATTGCTGGATCGTCATCGAGGTGCCGTCGACCAGGTACACCATGCCGGTCTTCCCGCCTCCCACGAGCATGCGCGTGCCCGGGATCACCACCAGGCCCCCCGCGCCGAGGTCGAGGTCACGAGTCTCCATCAGTTGGGCCACCGTATGATCATATCTCGGGACACTTGCGGCGATGGCGGGAGGAGGGGTCACATCGGCAACAGTCCCGGCCAATGTCAGGGTGTTGCCCGCCGGAGTGAGCTTGGCAAAACTGTCGCCGTACGAGCGATTCTGAGGGATGTAGTCGCCATTACCCACCAGGAAATAGATGTTTCCGTCGGCATCGGCGGCCAGCCCTGCACCTCCCTGCCAAACGCCCCCACCCTCCGCTCCCTGCCCGCGCATGTCCACAGTGGTACAGAACACCCCCTGGGGCTGCAAACTCACGGCGTCGAAGCGCATCACCCACCCATGGTACTCCGTTAACACCTCCTCCACGGGATTGTCGCCAAACGCGACATAAATGGATCCGTGGTCGAGCAGCAGCGCGGGATGACTCTCATGCACCCGAGGGTCGAACGTCAGCATCGAACCGTCGCTGCGAGCGACGGTCGCCTGGACCTGAGTGCGATGCAGCTCGGCACCGGTGCGGAGGTCGAGGGCGACGAGCCAGTAGGCGACATTGAGCGTCTTCAGGAGATTCTGTAAGGTCCATGGATCACCCGAACCGTCCTTGAGCTGGTTTTTTGTGCTGAAGAGGACGAACATCGCCTGCTGCCCTATGTCGATCACAGGCGTGACCGGCGCATCGTGCGCGAATGGTCTCAGGGTGATTGTGCTATCGGTAAGCGGATGAGCCCACTTTAGCGCGCCGGAGTCTGCGTCGAAGGCGTAGACCGAGTTGTTGGCGGTCACGGTGTAGACTGCGTTGGCGCTCCCGCCGGGGAACGCCACGGAACGCACATACAGCGGTTGTGCCCAGATCGCGTCATCGACATTGGCTGTATACACGATGCGCATGCCTCGCGAGCTCACGGCGGATGGCGTGAGCGTCGTCTCATTGAGTTGAGCGCCCGTGCGCGAGTTATCGTTGTGCTGCGTGTAAACGCCCGCGTCCTGGATCTGAGACTTCGCCACACCTGGACCACCCACCACGAATGCGGCGAAGGTGATCGCTGCCGCTATTTTGGTCAATGAGACCGATGACGTGAGTCCGTGACGGAAACGAAAGGTCACAGTGATGCGCCTGTCCATAAATTCCCCCCCCAAAACCCGTGACGGCGATCCACGTGCTGCCTGCGAACGGAAACGCTCCGCTGGCAGGAGCGATCGTCTGTGTCAGCCACCGCCATCTTACGGGAGGCCCTGGGCGCGCGCATCTGTTGAAATACTGAAGAGATACTGATGGCGGTACGGAAAAGGCTACGGATTTCTTGACCAACCGGCTGTCGAGAAGGAGACGGACGGGCTTCGAGAGAAAGACATCGCCTGTCCAGGGTTGCGCCAGGGTGGGGCCAATGATGTCTCCTTTCGCTGGTTCACAGCACCTGTCTTCAGCCTCAAGAAGGAGGGCGCGATGAGACGACGGACGGCGGCTTTGGCTTGCGCACTGATGCTGGTGGTCTCGCTCCTGCTCGCCTCCCCCGGGGGGCCGCGTCCCGCAGCGGTGCAGGCCCAGGGGATGATGCCTGACGGACCGGCGCTCCTCGCCGCCTCGGGCAATGCCAAAGAGTGGCTGATGTACGGCCACGACTACAGCAACGACCGGTACTCCGCGCTCGATCAGATCAACACGTCCAACGTGTCGCAGCTCGTCCCCCGCTGGATCTTCCAGACGGGCATCGTCGCATCGTTCGAAACGACACCGGTCGTCTCCGACGGCGTCATGTACATCACGACGGCCTACAACCACCTGTTCGCGCTCAACGCCCGGACGGGGAAGCAGCTCTGGCGGTACGACCATAAGCTGGGCGGGACCGAGATCTTCTGCTGCGGCCCGGTGAACCGGGGCGTGGGGCTCGGCTACGGCATGGTGTACATGGCGACGCTCGACGCGCAGCTGGTCGCCCTCGATGCGGCCACCGGCAAGGTCGCGTGGGCGAAGCAGGTCGCCGATCCGACGCTGGGCTACGCGATGACGATTGCGCCGCTCGTGTACAAGAACATCGTGATCGTGGGCACCTCGGGCGCGGAGTACGGCGTCCGCGGATACCTCCAGGCGCACGATGCGAAGACCGGGGCGGTGTTGTGGCGCTTCTACCTGACCCCCGACACGGGGTGGGAGGGCAAGTGGGCGACGACGACCCCGGAAGGTGAGCCGCTGCACCGGGATATCGCCAAGGAAAAGGCGGCCTGGCCTCAGTACCAGGACGCCTGGAAGCGCGGCGGCGGCTCGACCTGGGTGACCCCGGCGGCCGATCCGGACCTGAACATGATCTACTTCGGGGTCGGGAACCCATCCCCCGATCTGGACGGCGGGATCCGGCCGGGCGACAACCTCTACACGGAATCGATCGTGGCCGTCAACGCGGCCAACGGGAAGCTGGCCTGGTACTATCAGGAGGTTCCCCACGACGTCTGGGACCTCGACCAGACGAGCCCGCCGCTCCTGTTCGATGTGTCCGTCGGGGGCCAGACCGTCCACGCGGTGGGCGCCGCCGGCAAGACCGGGTGGTTCTACATCCTCAACCGGCAGACCGGGGAGCGGATCCTGCGCAGCCAGGAGTTCGTCCGCCACGAAAACCTCTACGCGCAGCCGACCGCCGAGGGTGTGCGGATGCTGCCCGGCGCGAACGGCGGCGCGGAATGGTCGCCGTCCTCCTACAGCCCGCAGACGCAGAACGTGTACATCGCGGCGCTCGAGCAGCCGATGACGTACGCGGTCCATTCCGTCCCGTACCAGAAGGCCAAGCTGTGGCTGGGGAGCGCGTTCACGAGCATCGCGTCCGAAAAACAGTTCGGCACGTTTACCGCGATCGACACCAACACCGGGAAGGTGACCTGGCAGAAGAAGGTCGACCAGCCGATGATGGGCGGGTCGTTCGTCACCGCGGGCGGGCTCGTGTTCACCGGCGAAGGCAACGGGAACTTCGATGCGTTCGACGCCAAGACCGGGGATCAGCTCTGGCAGTTCCAGGCCGGGGCGGGAGTCAACGCGGCGCCGATGGGATTCGAACTGGACGGCGAGGAATTCATCGCCGTCGCCGCCGGCGGGAACTTCCAGATCAGTTATCCGTATGGAGATGCGTTGATCGTGTTCGGGCTGCCGAAGCACTGACGCCGAAGGCTCGGGATCAGCGGCCCGGGGTCCGCGGCCGCCGCGCTGTCCGGCGGCCGCATCCCGGGCCGCGCTGTTGGGAGGGGGACGAGATGCGCCATTCCAGAGTTGTCTGGCTGGCTGCGGGCGCGGCGCTGCTGGCCGGCGGGGTGTTGGGGACCGGCGGGGAGTTCGCGGAGTCGGCGGCCCCCCCGCCGTGGATGCGCGTGGACGCGGCGCACAAGCTGGCGTCGTTCACCGTGACGGCGTCCCAGGGGGGAGCCAACGGCACGCTCAACTTCAACGGCTACGCCAACGGCCGCATGACGGTCACGGTGCCCGCCGGGTGGCGGGTCCATATCGACTTCGTGAACAGCGGCGCGGGGGCGCTCCCCCACAGTCTCGAGGTGATCCGGGACACCGGCAAGATCCCGCCCCAGGGGATCGAGCCCCCGGCGATCCCCAAGGCCGAGACGGGGAATCTGGTCGCCGGCGTCCCGCCGCTGCAAAAGGACACCGTGGATTTCATCGCCCAGCCGCCGGGCCGGTACCTCTGGTTCTGCGGCGTGCCCAGCCACGGCATCTCGGGCATGTGGAACCGGTTCGACGTGATCCCGGGCGCCGGCATGCCGGCCGTCACGATCAAGTAGGCGGCCAAACCAGCCGCCCGCTGTGGGCGCCCGCCCGGCGCGCGGGTTCACCGGCGGCAGAGGGGGAGCAGCGTGGCAGGGATGATGCGCGTGGCCTGTGCGTTGTGTGCGGTCTTGGTGGCGACGATGGTGATGGTCTCGGCGACCGCCGCCGTCGAAGATCCGCACGGGGTCGGATACGACGGCCGCGACTGGGAAGCCATGCCGGAGGCGGCGCGGCTGGCCTACGTGGCGGGGTTTCTCGCGGGCGCGACGACGCAGCAGGCGGTGGAACAGCACCGGGCGAACGCGCGGCTCTCCGTCGACGCGGCGGTCTCCGAGATCGTCCGGTCGCACACCGGCACGTTTCCCTTCGGCGTGAACGTGTACGCCAGCGATCTTCAGGACTACTACTTCCGGAGCACCCTCTCGACGAAAGTCTATCAGGCGATGCTGGACGAAAACGCGAAGATGCTGAGGCGGCCGTCGCCGAGATAACGCCCGAGGATCTCCTGCCGGAGCGACCGGCGCTTAGGCGTGGAGCGCGGTCCGGACGTCGGCGAGGGCCGCTCGCGCGGCCTGCAGCGTCTGCGCCACGTGCTCGGCAGTGTGCGCCGCGCTCACGAACCAGCGCCCGCCGGGAACCGGCCGCACGCCGTGCCGGACCAGGGATTCAATGAACACCGAGTACGCGATTGCGCCCTCGGTCCGCGCCGTACGCGGATCCTCGATGGCGCTGCGGGGCGAGATCCACATGTGGAACACCGGACCGGACCCCTGCACGAGCACCGGCACGCCCGCATCCGCCCCGGCCCGCCGCAGGCCGTCCATGAGCGCGCGCCCGGTGCCGGCGATGCTCTGGTAGATCGCCCCCCCGCCCGCCGACAGGGCGTCGAGGGTGGCCCGGGCCGCCGCCATCGCCGGCGGGTTGCCGTTGTACGTCCCGCCGTGCAGGACCCCGCCGGCGAGCACCTCCATGAGGTCGCGCCGGCCTCCGACCGCGCTCAATGGAAATCCGTTCGCGATGGCCTTGCCGAACACGGTGAGGTCGGGGGTGATGCCCAGCAGCGCCTGCGCCCCGCCGAGGGCGACGCGAAACCCCGTGATCACCTCGTCGAAGATCAGCACGGCGCCCTCGCCGTCGCACCAGGCGCGGATCGCTTCGACGTACCCCGGCCTGGGCGGGATCACGCCCGTGTTGCAGAGGATCGGCTCGAGGATGACCGCGGCGATCTGCCCCCGGTAGAGGCGCGCGGCCGCGCGCACGGCGTCCGCGTCGTTCCAGGGGAGCACAATGAGGTCTTGCACCGCGGCGAGGGGCTGGCCGCGCGTGCCCGGAATCGCGGGCGCCACGGGCCCTTCCGGCTCCGGCCGTTCCCCGACGTAGATCGTGTCGAGCCAGCCGTGGTAGTGGCCCTCGAACCGCGCCACCTTCCATCGCCCGGTGGCGGCGCGCGCGATGCGGATCGCCGCGTGCACCGCTTCGGATCCTGAAGAGGTGAAGCGGACGGCCTGGACCGACGGGACCGCGGCGGAGATCCGTTCCGCCGCTTCGGCTTCGAGCGGATGCTGCCCGGCGAAGACGAGACCCCGCTCCACCGTCTCGACGATCGCCCGGGTCACCCCGGGATCGGCGTGCCCGAGGATGACCGGCCCCATGCCGCAGACGTAATCGATGTACGTCCGGCCGTCCACGTCTTCCAGGATCGCCCCG
>DATHLI010000292.1:0-6332 GCA_035488355.1 bacterium
TCCGCGGTCGTCCGCAGGCTCACCTGGCCTGATGGAACGGCGGCGGTGGCCCCGGTCGGCGGCGTCTTCAAGGCGGGTTCGGTGATCCTCGCCCCGCTCAAAGCCGCCATCGCGGCGCGCGCCCCAAGCGCGGTGCTGGTCCCGCCGAGGTTCGAGCCGGCGGTCGGAGCACTGCTGCTGGCGATGCAGGCGGCGGGAGTGGCGCACTCCCCCGAGCGGCTGGCGCTGCTCGCGGCGACGTGGGAGCTGCGCAGCAGAACGTGACGACGCACCCGATCCTCCCCCGGCTGCGCGGCCGCCTCATCGTCTCCTGCCAGGCGCTCCCCGGCAGCCCGCTTCGGGATTCCACGATCATCGCCGCCCTGGCGCAGTGCGCGGAGCGGGGCGGGGCGGGCGGGGTGCGCATCGATGGGCCCGACGACGTCGCCGCGGTCCGCCGTGTCGTGGCCATTCCCGTCATCGGCCTGTACAAGATGCGGGAGTCGTCGCCCGTGTACATCACCCCCACCTTCGAGGCCGCGCGCGCCGTTGCCGCAGCCGGCGCCGATATCGTGGCGGTCCAGGCGACCCGCGAGCGCGCCGCGACCCCGCACCCTCTTCCTCAACTGATTGACCGCATCCACAAGGACTGCCGGGTCGCGGTCATGGCGGACGTCTCGACGCCGGACGAGGGCGTGGCGGCCGAGGCGGCGGGCGCCGATCTGGTCGCCACCACGATGGCCGGGTACACACCCCACAGCCGCCGGATGCCGGGACCCGACCTGGAACTCATCCGGGAACTGGCCGGCCGCGTCTCCGTCCCGGTGGTGGCCGAAGGCCGGATCGGGACTCCTGAACAGGCGGCCGCCGCCCTCCGGGCCGGCGCCTGGGCCGTCGTCGTGGGCCGGGCGATCACGATGCCGGAGGCGATTACCGAGGGCTTCGTCCGCGGGATGGCGGGCGCCGGCGGGGCCGGAACCGTTTAGGTCTGCGCACTGCGGGGAGACCCGGCGCGTCACCACGCCACGAAGCGACCCGGCCGCAACCTCTGCCTGCCGTTGGTCCTACTCTGGTATGGCGTCCCCGCAGGGGGCCGCGGGTTATTTGTGCTGAATGCTGATGAGCTCCGTCCTACCTCCCGAGCCGACGGCAGGCGTTTCCAGCACGATCCCGGCGCCTGGACAGTAATATTTGTATTCGGCCGCGTAGGGATGGCGCGAGTCCCAATCTTTGGTCTTGACGCAGCTGGTGTATGTTCCGGCCGGAACGGTGACGGTTTCGGCGGTACCGACCACTTCCGCCATATCCTCCGCGACACCTTTGGAGTATTCCTGTCTCCACGACTCACCGACCTGTGGATGCTTCTTCATGATGATCCCAGGCAAGGCGCCGCCCTGCCCCGCTTCCCACGAGCCCGCCCTGCTGACAGCCTGCCCATGCTTATACACCGTTGTATCCTCGCCGAAGTACCACACGTGCCCGTTGTTGTCCTGAGCGTACCAGTCGTAGGTATCCTCGATCAGCTCGTTGTTTTTATTGACCTCTCGATCCCGGACCACAGTGGTCTTCACTCCCATGATCGTCTTCGTTTCGCCCGTCACCACCATCGTCTCGGTGGTCCCGTTTCTCGCTCCTCGCGACACCAAGGTGGTCCCTGAGGCGAGGGGAAAATATCTGTTGTCCACGCGCTCCACAAAGTCGGCGGGCCTGATGACAGGATTGTAGACCTCTTGCGCCTGCGTCGTAGCCGACCTGATCCGGCTGAGCGCGAGCATGCCGATGCCGACGGCAACGAGTGCGACGAGGCTGATGATCAACCTTTTCGGTTCAGAGTTCACGGCTCGACCCCCTTGAGACCCCGGATGCGCTTGATACGCCGCACCTGGGTTTTTGCCACAGCATCAAAATAGACGGCGCCCACCCGGGCGGCAATCCGTTAAACACCGGTGGAGTCCGGCAGGCGGCAACGCGACGAATCTGAAAGATTTCTCATCCTGCCTGCGTCGCCGAGACGTCAGGCCGCCCGCACTTCAGGAAGCGGCGGCCGGTTCACCGGCGGCGGCCGCCGTCGCAGCGAACCGCGGCGGGCTACCGCTCGAGAAACAGCGGGTTCGTCCAGGCCTGCTCCCCGGAAGGAGTGGTGATCTCGATCCGGATGAACTTCTCTCGCCCGCGCAGCGAGTAGGTGGCGCGTTCGAGCGGCGGCCCCTCGGCCACCACCCGCTGCCCCCACCGGCGGTCGCACATGAATCGGACCTCGGCGGCCCCGGGCGGGGGAATCCGCACCGCCACCGTCGCGCCGTCGAAGGCGACGTTGTCCAGCACCGCCCCGGTCGACGCGTAGAACGCGCCCGTGCCCAGGGCTTCCGCAACGGCCTGGGGCGTCAGGCTCTCGAGCCGCAGCATCGTCCATGCCCGGCCGTAATCCCGAAGGCGCCAGTGCGCGTCGTCGTTCGCCGCCCCCAGCAGCAGTTTCCCGCGGCTCAGGCAGTCGTCCCAGTGGACGCCGCTGTAGCCTTTGCCGATGTCGACCTCCGTATTGGCGTTGAACACCTCGATGCCGGCGACGCCGTGGAGCGCAAGGAGATCCTCGACTACCAGCCCGCTCCAGTACGGGTGGGCCACGAACACGGTCGCGGCGGCCTTCCGGAGCGCCTCGATCACCTCCTGGACGTCCAGGCCGTGGCGCTTCGCGACATCGCGGGGGAGATCGATCATCTGGCGAAGACCGATCCCCAGGATGTGGTACGGCTCTCCAAGCCGGGTGCGCCCGACATCGACCTCCGTGCCCGGGATGAGCAGCGGGCGATCGCGGCGGGTATCGGGAACCCGCGTCACCTGGTTGTGATCGGTGATGGCGACGACATCGTATCCCTGCTCGGCGTACCACGCGATCACGGACTCCACCGAGCGGTCGCCGTCGGAGTTCGTGGAATGGCAGTGAAACACCCCGCGGAACCATTGTCCGGGGCGGGCGAACGGATTCACCAACTGCGGCACGACTCCCCCTCCTCCGTCCTGTGGATCCTGCTACGCTGTTGGCGGCGCCGTCGCCCAGCCGCGCGCGCGCTCCACCGCGCGCCGCCAGCCGGCGTAGCCCGCGTCGCGGCGGTCGGCCGACCAGGCCGGCTCGAACGTGCGCTCCACCTGCCACTGCTCCCGAAGGCGGTCCAGCGACCCCCACACTCCGGCGGACAACCCCGCGGCATACGCGGCCCCGAGCGCGGTCGTCTCGCTCACCGTCGGACGGATCACCGGGACGCCCAGGATATCGGCCTGGAGCTGCATCAGCAGTGCGTTGCGCGACGCGCCGCCGTCCACGCGGAGGGCCGAGAGATGGATACCCGCGTCCCGCTCCATCGCCTCCAGCACCTCCCGGGTCTGGTAGCAGATCGCCTCGAGCGTGGCGCGGACGAGGTGCGCGCGGGTCACATAGCGGGTCAGGCCGACGATCACGCCCCGGGCGTCCATATCCCAGTGCGGCGCAAAGAGGCCGGAGAACGCGGGGACGAAGTAGATCCCCCCGGCGTCTTCCACCGAGGCGGCCACGGACTCGGTCTCCGCCGCGGTGGCGATCAGGCCCAGATTGTCCCGCAGCCACTGCACGGCCGCGCCGGCGACGGCGATCGACCCTTCGAGGGCGAACGCCGTCTGCCGCGGGAGCGCGTACGCGACCGTCGTCAAGAGGCCGCTCCGGCTCGGCACCGGCCGGTCGCCAGTGTGCTCCAGCAGGAAGCAGCCGGTGCCGTAGGTGTTTTTCGCATCGCCGGGCCGATAGCAGGTCTGCCCGACGAGCGCGGCCTGTTGATCGCCGAGGTCCGCGCAGACGGGCACGGCGGCGCCGAACGGGCCGTCCGGGACCGTGGCGCCGTACTCATCGCTGCTCAGGCGGATCTCGGGGATGATGGCGCGCGGAATCCGGAAGATGCCCAGCAGTTCATCGTCCCAGGCGCGGGTCTGGAGGTTCATGAGCAGCGTGCGCGAGGCATTGGTCGCGTCGGTCACGTGCACGCCGCCCGCGGGCCCTCCGGTCAGCCACCAGATCACCCACGAGTCCATCGTGCCGAAGCAGACGTCACCCTGCTCCGCGTGCGCCCGCACCCCGGGGACGTGATCGAGGATCCACGCCGCCTTGAGCGCCGAGAAGTAGGTGGCGAGCGGGAGGCCGGTGCGCGCGCGAACGGATGGCTCCAGCCCACGATCGATCAGCGCCCGGCAGGCGTCGCGCGTCCGCGTATCCTGCCAGACGATCGCCCGATAGAGTGGCCGGCCGGTCCGGCGGTCCCAGAGGACGCTGGTCTCGCGCTGGTTGGTCACCCCCACGGCCGCGACCCGGCCGGCGGCCCCGGCCGCCAGGCCCGCCTGCGCCAGCGCGCGGCGAATCACGCGGTCGGTCTTCTGCCAGATCTCCTCCGGGTCGTGCTCGACCCACCCGGGTTGGGGAGTCAGTTGGGCGTGCTCTTCGTAGGCGCCCGCCCGCTGCCGGCCGGCCGCATCGAACAAAATGCACCGGGTCCCGGTCGTTCCCTGGTCGATCGCGGCAACGAGAGGGCCGGGCCCCTCAGCGGAGGGGGTGGATCGGGTCATGGGTGCGATGGCTCAGGCGACCCCCATCGTGCGATTGTAGACGGCGATCGCCTGGTCGACGTCCTTCGCCGCATCGTCGAGCGCCTGCTTCGGGGACTTCCGGCCGAGGATCGCGGCCTCGATCGCCTCCTCGATCCTCTGCCGGGCCTCGGGGAACACGCCGAGGAGCGCGCCCTGCGTCGTCCGGTTGATCGGGCTGCTGCGCAGTTCGCTGATGGCCGTCAGGAACTGCGGATTCCTGCCGAGGGTCTCCTGCGCGACCCGCTCGCGGTAGGCGTCCTTCCGGATGGGGAAGTAGCCCGTCCCCGCATACCAGGCGGCCTGCTGCGGGGGCGCGGTGATGAACTTGACGAACTCCCACGCGGCCCGCTGCTCCGCGGGCGGCCGGTTCCGGAGGATCCACACCGATGCGCCGCCGACGATGCTGCCGCCGTCTGCGGCCCGCGGCGGTTTCGGGAAGTACCCGGTCCCGACCTCGAACCTGCCGCCGGATTGGGTGAGCAGGCTCCGGAGGGTGGCCGTCGATTCGAAGATCATCGCCGTTTGTCCGGCGGAAAACGCCCGCTGCGCGGCGGCGTTGCCGGCGGGCCAGCGCCCCGGGTTGGAGGCGATGCCGGCCTTCACCATCCGCGCCCACCAGTCCAGAATGCGTTGCCCCTCCTCCCGGTTGTACACGACCTCGGTCGCGGCCCGATCCCGGCCGTTGCCGTTGTTGGCATAGAGCGCGCCCTGCCGGGCCAGCATCTGCTCGAAGAACCACCCATAGATGGAGATCGTGATCCCGGAGCCACCGGTACCGCCCGTCACCAGTTGCTTCGCGAATGCTTCGATGTCCTCAAACGTCCGCGGCGGCCGGTTGGGATCGAGCCCGGCCTTCTTGTACATGTCTTTGTTGTAGTACAGGATGGCGGTGGACGTGTTGAACGGCATCGAGTACAGGCGGTCGCCCACCCGGTAATAGGCGAGGATGTTCGGTTCCAGCGCCCCGAGATCGAACTTCTCCCGGTCGATGAACTCCTGGGCCGGGACGATGCCCTTGCTGTCGATCATGAACCGGGTCCCGATGTCGTAGACCTGGGCCACGGCCGGGACGGCCGAGGACTGGATCGACGCCCGGAGCTTGTTCACCGCGTCGTCGTAGGTGCCCTGGAACTGCGCTTCGACCTGGATGTCCCTGCGCGACGCGTTGAACGTGTTCACGAACGCCTTCACGACTGTTTCGCCCAGGTTTCCGCCCATGGAGTGCCAGAAGACGATGCGGACCGGCGCCTGGGCCCGCGCCGCGGTGGAGACAAGCCCGGCGCCTGTCATCCCGAGTGCCGCGGACCCCGTCGCCTTGATGAAGTGACGTCTGGTGATGCGCTTCATGGCCATCGCTCCCCCCGACCCGCAGGCCCCCACGTGCCCACGCGCCACGTGAATGCCCCATCTCCATTGCCCGCGGCCGGGCCGCTCCCCTGCCGGGCCGGGACGCGGCATCGGCCTCATCCCTTGACCGCGCCGGCGGTAAGGCCCCGCACGACGTGCCGGTAGCCGGCCAGGAACAGGAACACCGTGGGGGCGATGATCATGACGATCCCGGCCATGACGAGGCTCCAGGAAATCGCTTCCTGCGATTGGAGAAGCGCGAGGCCGATCTGGACCGTCCGCATCTCCTGCGAGTTGATGACGAGGAGGGGCCAGAGGTACTGATTCCAGGTCGAGAGGAACGCGTAGATCGCCAGCGTGGCGAACGCCGGCCGGGCCAGCGGGACCAAGATGGCCAT
>DATHLI010000293.1:0-1841 GCA_035488355.1 bacterium
GTGGCCGCGCGCACCTGTTCGTTCGCCGCCTCGCCGGCCGGGAAGGCGTCCTGTGCCCCGACCTCCCGCGCCGCTTCGAGCCTGTGGGCCTGGACGTCGATGGCGAAGATCGAGGCGCCGGATGCCCGGGCGATCTGCACCACTTGGAGTCCGACGCCGCCGGCCCCCAGCACCACCGCGGTTTCACCCGCGCGCAGCGCGCCGCGCCCGACCACGGCATGATAGGCGGTCCCGAGCGCGCAGGTCAGCGGGCCGCCGTGCTCCGGCGAAATGTTCGCCGGAAGCGGGAGGACGCAGTCGTCGGGGACGGCGAGATACTCCTGGAACCCGCCGGGCGAGGAGAACCCGACCCACCCCTGGAGGTTGGTGCAGAGGTTTTCCTCTCCGGCCTGACAGGACGCGCAGGCGCGGCAGGGCCAGTAGTGATACACGACCACCCGCTCGCCGATACCGCCGACGGCGCCGGTCCCCAGGGCCACGATCTCACCGGAGATCTCATGCCCGGGAACGTGCGGAAGCGGCAGGGTGGGAGAAAACGGCATCGCGCCGGCCACGACCTTGAGGTCGGACCGGCACACCCCGCAGCCGATGATCCGAACCAGCACCTGCCGCGGTCCCGGCGAGGGCATGGGGAGATCGGCCATTTGCAGGGGCGCTCCATACCGCTCCACCACCATGGCGCGCATCCGCTCACCTCCCGGGACGCGGCCGCGCCGCCACGATCGCCGCGCCGCCACTCATCGCGCGGCCTCGCCGGTGGCCGGGCGCCCGGCGGCCTTCACGCCTCAAACGTCACCGCCCCCCTCCCGAGCAACCGGCCCTCCCGCAGCATCGCGTGCAGCGACTCGACCTCCTCCAGGGGCACCGCCCGCGACACGACGGGCCGGATCATCCCGTCCTGCACAAGCCGGGCGGCGGAGAGCACCTCGGCGCGGCTGCAGTAGCGCGACCCCAGCACCTCAAGCTCGTCGAGCACCATCCGCCTGGAGATGACCTGAAACCCGATGTCGGGAAACGTGGTCAACGTCACCATCCTGCCCCCGCGGCCGAGGAGCCGGAACGTCCAGGCGAGCGTCTGCTCGCTGCCGACGAGATCGACGGCCACCGTGGCGCCGCCCTCCAGGGCCGCCCGGGCCTGCGCTTCGGCGTCGGGCGCCCGAAAGTTGACCAGGGACTCGGCCCCGAGCTCCCGGCACCGGGCCAGCTTGGTATCGTCCACATCCACGGCGACCACGCGCGCGCCGAAGAAGCGCATCATCTGGAGCATGTGGATCCCGACACCGCCGCCGGCGCCGACGACCACGGCGCGGTCACCGACATGGACGCGGGCCCTGGACACGCACACATGGTACGGCGTGGCGATGGCATCGGGGATGGCCGTGCCTTCGATGAACGGCACCCGCTCCGGGAGCGGGAGGACGTTGGCCTCGGGGAGCGCGACGAACTCCGCGTACCCTCCGTCGCGGTGGACGCCCAGGTTCCCGCGGGGGTCGCGGCAGAGGGCATCGCGCCCCGCCCGGCAGAACTCGCACCGCCCGCAGGTCAGGTAGAAGAACGCCATCACCCGGTCGCCCGCTCGAACCGCGGTCACGTCGCGTCCGACCTCGGCGACGACCCCGGTGATCTCGTGCCCGGGAATCCGCGGCAGCGTCTCGGGCCGCCCCAACTGGCCGCTCATGTAGTTGAGGACCGTGAGCCCCACGCCGCACGCGCGGACGGCGACCAGGACCTCGCCCGCCTCCGGGGCGGGACGGGGCCGGTCGACGAGCGTCAACCGGCCTCCCCAGGATTGGAGGACCTGCGCCTTCACCGCCCGCGCATCCAGATCATGCGCGCGCGGG
>DATHLI010000294.1:0-6098 GCA_035488355.1 bacterium
TGAGCATCAGCGTGATCGTCGCCGGCAGCCGCTCGGCGATCATCTCCAGCACGGGCCGGCCCGTATAGTAGGAATCGCCCCAGTGCCCGCCCGCCAGCCCCCGGAGCCAGGCGGCGTATTGGACGTACCACGGCCGGTCCAGGCCGAGCTGGTGGCGGAGGAGATCGATCCGTTCAGGCGTCACCTGCGGGTTGTGCAGGTAGACGGCGAGCGGGCCGCCGGGCGCCAGGTTCATGATGGCGTAGGCGACCAGGGAGACGAGGAGCAGCAGCGCCCCCGCCTGGATCGCCCGTTTGGCGATGTAGGACCCCATTACCGCGTGCTCCACTCCTCGGGCGGCGTCGTGTTGAATGTCGTCACATCGTACCCCAGGACGTTGCTCGTGACGGCGGTGTTATTGACGAGCCAGAACAGGAAGATGATCGGGACGTCGCGGAACTCCAGCTCCTGGATCCGGTCGTAGATGGCATGCCGCTTCGCCTCATCGACCGTGCGGTCGGCCTCCTCGAGCAGCCGGTCCATCTCGGGATTGCTGTAGCGCTCGTCGTTTTCGCCGGGGGCGCTCGCATCCTTGGGGATGTAGCTGGAGTGCCAGTTGATCTTGTTTTCCGGGAACACCCCCTGTCCCCAGGTGAAGAGCAGCGCCGCATCTTTCCCATTCCACTGGGGCCCGTTCTGGCCAAAGAGCGCCGCGGCGCTCACCGCGCGGGCCTCCGTGTTCACGCCGATCGACCGCCAGGACTGCGCGATCACCTGCATGGCCTGGCTGAGCGTCGCGCGCCCGGAGAGGGTCCACAGCGGCACGTCGAGCCGCCGGCCGCCCTTGTAGAGGAAGCCGCCGGGGCCTGGCGCGAAGCCGTCGTCGAGCAACATCTTCCGCGCCCGGACCGGATCGTACGGCCGGGGGTGAAGGGCCTTGTCCGCGTACGGGCCGTTGGGCACCATATCGCTGACGGCCGCCTCGGCCTGGCCCTTCATGACGTTGCGGATGATCGACTCCTTGGGCGTTGCGTAATCGAGCGCCCGCCGGACGGCGCCCTCGCGGAGGAACTCGTACTCGTCGAGCTGCACCAGCGCGTAGGTGGGATCGAGATATCGCTTGACGACGAGGGTAGGGACCCGCGCAATCTCCTGGAGCCGCGCCGCCGGCACGTTCAGGAGGTTCACCTCCCCGGCCTTCAACAGGTTGACCTGGGTATTCTGGTCGGGGACGATGCGCACGATGAGCCGCCGCAGTCCGGCTTTCTTCCCCCAGTAGTACGGGTTGGCCGTCAGGGTGACGTGATCGTCGGTGACGAACTCCGAGACGTAGAACGGGCCGGTCCCAACCGGCTTCTGATTGAACGGGGTCCGGTTGATCTGGTCCGCGGCAAGGGAGCCGAGCACATGCCGGGGCACGATCGCCGATCCCATCACCTGATCGCGGAACGGAGCGTACGGCTCCTTTAAGCGGTAGACAACGGTCAGCGGGTCCGGGGTCTCGACCGAGGCGATCTTGTCGAATCCCGTCGCGTAGGTGATGTGGACGTCCCTGTTCGTCGCGAGCTGCCACGCAAACTTCACGTCCGCCGAAGTGAACGGAGCCCCGTCCGACCAGCGAACCCCGGGCCGGAGCTTGAACGTCCACTTGAGGCCGTCTGGGCTGACCGTATAGCCCGTCGCCAGCGCCGGCACCCATGCTCCTGTAAGATTCACCGTGTACAGGCTGTCGAACGTGAAGCGATAGACGGCGCTGCTGGCGGCGAGGCTGTGCAGATAGGGGTTGAGGTTGTCGGGGTTGTCGCCGATCACCATGACAAAGGTGCCTGGGGCGGGGCCGGCCTGCGATCCTTGGAAGGGGGAGAACAAGAACAGCGGGACGAGAACGAGAATGGCGAGCCGGTTTCCCATGAGCCTCCCCGAGGCGCGGGCCTGTGCGGGGCCGCGAGATCCCTTTTCCCCCATTCCCTTTTTCCCATTCTAGGTGGACATACGGCTCGGCCGCAACCCTTCGAGGCGAACGATACGGGCTAGGGCAGGATGGATGCGCTCAATCTTGCTAATGTCTCCCCAGGAGGGTACGATAAGGAGCGCTGGAGGGGTGGCCGAGCGGTCCAAGGCGACGGTTTGCTAAACCGTGACCCTTTAACCGGGGTCCGTGGGTTCGAATCCCACCCCCTCCGCCAACTCCTCTGAGGGATGCCCCCGCTCCCGGGATGAAACCCGGCATCGCGAACGTCGCTTATTCTTTGCCACGATGATTAGCGCGTAAGGTTCATGAGCAATTTGAGAGCCGCTGCGACTTGCGCCTTGCGCCCTGATGTGAGCCTCGCTTCGACGAGCTCATCCATCTCTCGAAGAATTCCCTCGACCACCGCTTTGAACCGACGGGTGCGGGGCGTTAGGTAGATCCTGGATGCTCGGGCATCCGCCGGGTCACGGCGACGGAGGATCAGCTTCCTTTGCTCCATCACCCTGATCAAGGCAGTCATGGTCTGTTTGCTCAGCCTCGACCGTCTCGCCAGCTCCCCCATGCGGAGTCCATCCTCTTCAAAGAGCGGGACGAGAATGGAGCCGTGGGCGGGCCTGACCTCCCCGTAGCCCGCTCGACGAAATGCTTTGTGGAGCAGCTCGTTCCACCGCTGGGACGCCTTGGCCAGGAGAAACCCGAGGTTCTCGCGGGTTGCCCGAACAGTTGTCTTGCGCGGACGCAACTCAGGCCGGGCAGGCCGCCCGCGCATGCATGAATGCCCTGAGCACCACCAGTTCCTCCCTTAAAGCGCGCACCTGAGCCTCAAACACGTCATCCGGCATTTCCGGGGTTTGAAATTGCGTAAAGACGTATTCAGATCCATCGCCGTTTGGCAAGACGCGCGAGAACGCGGTGACTTCAGTCCCTGCGGCGAGAGAGAGATAGAAATCAATGATCCCCAGGTCGGGTTGGGTGACGTAGCGGACGGCCACTTCCCCCTGGAGCGTCTGGGCGAACCACCGATCCCCGTCTCGCCGGATTGCGCGGCAGAAGCCTACGGCCCACTTGGGAAGGTTGCCGGGGTCGGCGAGGAACGCAAACAGATGGCGGTGGTCAGTATTGATGGTGATGTGCTCCGTACTGGACCTCATGACGCTCGCTCCTCTCTGTCATTCGGTCGGTCCCGTAACGTGCAATATGATGAATTAGTACCATATAAGACTAATTAATGTCAAGGGCCGGGACAGGGTGCGAAAGGTCCCGGCCAAGCTAGGGGTTTTCAGACCGCCTTTAGTTTATCCGGTTGGGCGACGGCTCTAAGAGTTCACGACCATGCGATAACCCTTGTCCTGCAGCCTCACAAGCTCCCCAACAGCCGCGGGAATGAGAATGCCGTTAGGGATCAGGTGTCCCTGGATCTCGGCGAGAATTTGCTCGGCTGTCTGGTTGTCGGGGTTCCGATCCTTGCTCGCGGCCGCCGCACCGGCGTGCCCGTGGGCCGTCTGGTGTCATATCAAAAACAGGACCCCTCGACGCTGGAGCCCCTCGATGCTCGTATCGGAATAGTAGGGGTGACTCCTCTCCTTGGGGAGCGACGACACCTCTTGCTCGGTGATCTTACTCTTGTACCAGAGGTTGCGGGCCGCGGGGGCTCCCGTGGTGGAATCCTTGACGTCGAAGGCTTCGCCCAACTTGTACTTCTCCCAGATATGGTCGTCGTACATGGCCCCGTTGGCCGAGAAGTACGCCTGCACCACGACCTGGATCTGGTCGGCGGGCACGTTGTAGGAAAACTGAAATCCGTTCAGTCCGTTCGAGATGTTCCCATAGAGAATCGGATTGTGGAGGTTGGGCCACGCATACAACTGCCGGATCCTGACCTTCCGATTGACAATGGACTCGTACTTGTCGAACTGATACGCAGGGTCACCGGGGCGAAGGTCGTGTGCCTCAACTGCCCCGGGGAAGCGGGCCAGAGTGGTCACCCCTGCCGCTCCCCATACCGTCTTGAAGAGGCCGCGTCTGCTCACCCCTTTGTCCGTCAATCGACTCACCCCCCTGGGTCTCAGCAACCACTTCGAGGGGTCGTTCGATCTTTGACGGACGCTTCCTTCCGCAGGGCTGCTGGGTGATCAGTTCACGTACCGCACGCAGTACGAGCAGTAGGCACGGCTGTCCGGCACCGGCGTCCTGCAGACCCCGCAGCACCCGGCCCGCCGGACCGGCTTGGGGACCCGTGGCCCGCTGGCCGCGTTGAGCCGATCGTCCGCAGCCGGCGGATTCTCCGCCCGGCGCAGGTAGAAGATTCGTCGTTCCTGAGTTCGCACCACGCGAGCCACCTCCAACTTCTGGCCCATATAGCGCCGTGCCGGGGGTGAAAGTTCCCTCACCACGCACGTTCCCAGCGGTAGCCTCCGCGCTCCCGCGCGATCCGGCCCCAGGCCGGAAACTGCTCGTGCGTGAACACGAGGGTCGCGCGTTCGGGCACGGCATCGGCGACGAGACGGCCGCGCGATGCCCGCATCGCCGCCTGATCGCGGCCGGCGGGAACCCAGTCATGGTGCTCGACCTCACAGGGCAGATGGAAGAGGTCGCCCACGTAGTAGAATGCCTCCCCCGCCGAGCGCACGCGCACGATGGAGTGTCCCGGGGTCTCGCCGGGCGCCGGGATCATCGTCACCCCGGGGACAATCTCACGCTCGTCATCGACGAGATCGAGCAGGCCAAGCCCGTCGACGATCCCGAGGCGGGCCGCCAGCTCCGAGCCCCGGTCCTCTCGCGCGGGATTGCGGGCCCAGTCGGCGCGGCCGATCAGGTGCCGGGCCCGCGGGAATCGGGCCACATCCCGGCCCTCCCGCTCCACCGTCACGCCGCCGAAGTGGTCACCATGCGCGTGGGTGATGCAGACGTGGGTGACCTCCCCGGCCCGGACGCCGAGCGCCGCGAGGGCGCGCTCCAGGCCGGGAGACCGCCGGACGCCCGGCCACCGCGCCGCAAACCTCCGCTGCCACGCGGAGTCCGGGTCATCGAGCCCGGGGTCGATGAGGATCGAGGCGCTCCCAATTCGGATATGAGCGAGGTTCAGGCCTATCGTGATCGCGCCGTCCGCCCCGGCCTCCGGCACGGCGCGGCGCCACTCCGCCTCGGGCGCGACGAACTTCGGCGCCCATGACATCGAGCCTTCCGAAATGATGGTCACGGCGGCGTCGCCGATCATTCGGGTCGCGGTGTAATCGCCGGGCGGAGTCATCTGCCCGCCTCGAGCCCCGCCAGAAGGCTCTTCGAGACCTTGCACACCATCGTGTAGGCCGGATCGTACATGTTTCCCAGCTCGTACCGAGCGCACTGCCCCAGCAGGAGATGCGCGCCCCGCGCGTCCAGGCCGTAGTCCTCCTGCAGCCACCGGACCATCTCCGTCGTGGCATGCTGGACGCACTGGTCCAGAGGGCGGGCGTTCCCCACGGTCATGATCTCGTCCGCGTTCTCCGCCCTCGGCCATTGGAGCGCCTTCCCCTTCACCAGCCGGACCGTGAACTGGATGTCGAACGAAATCTCGATGCCCGTCCCCACGATCTCCCCGTCCCCCTGCAGGGCGTGCCCGTCGCCCACGTGCAAGAGGGCCCCGGGGACGAACACGGGAAAGTGCACCGTGACGCCCTCGACGAAGCCCCGGTAGTCCATGTTTCCGCCGTGCGTGGAAGAGGTGGCGGTGGAGATCGCCTGCCCCCTGGGCGGCGCCACTCCGAAGCAGCCCACCATCGGCCGCATCGGCAGCGCCAACCGGCCCAGCGCCGTCCTCGGCTCAACGAGGGTGGCTGTTCCCGCCTCCTGGTCGATCTCCCATCGGGCGGGCGCTTCGTCGGGGGCCTGCTTCACGCTTTCCGGCTCGAGCACGTTGGGGGCGATCGCGCTGGCGCTCCACCCGAATTTCCGGTTGGGCCTGAGCCGGTCGAAGGTGACCGAAAGCATGTCCCCCGGCTCCGCTCCCTCCACAAAGAACGGTCCTGTCTGCGGATTGCCCCGCTCGGTCACCTGCTTCCCCGTCGCATCCATCCCGCGCGCGTCCACCGTCGTCGTGATCACGGTGCTCCCGGAGGCGATGGTCAGGACCGGCGCGTGCGTGCCGATGGAGGTATGGTACACTCGT
>DATHLI010000295.1:0-3041 GCA_035488355.1 bacterium
CAGCCCTCCTTCGCGGAGCAGCCGGAAGCTCGCGATGGAGAGGCCGATCGTCACCACGGCCAGGACCACGCCCAGGGCGGCCGCGTATCCCATGTGGAGGGCGCCGAAGGCCTGATCGAACATGTAGTAGAACATCGTGTACGTCGCATACACCGGTCCGCCGCTGGTCATGACATACACTTCCTCGAACACCCGCAGCGCCGAGATCGCCGACAGCGTGGCGGCCAGCAGGATGCTCGGCCGGAGGAGCGGGAGCGTCACGCGCCACAACCGCTGGAGCGCGCCCGCCCCGTCGATCGCGGCGGCCTCGGCGTACCCGGGGGGGATCGCCTCCAGGCCGACGAGATAGATCACCATGTAGTATCCCAGCCCCTTCCACAGGGTGACGAACATCACCGCGTAGAGCGCGACCCCGGGGCTCGCCAGCCAGTGGATGGGACCGCGGGCGAGGCCCAGCCGCAGCAGCACGAAGTTGATGAGCCCGGCGTCGTCGTACAGCCACCGCCAGACGATCCCCACGACGACGATCGAGGTGACGACCGGCAGGTAATAGGCGGCGCGCAGCCAGCCGATGCCGCGCGCCGAGCGGTGCACCCAGAGCGCGAGGAGAATCGCGCATCCCTGGAGCACGGGGACGACCGCGAGGTACTTGACGCTGTTGCCGAGGGCGATCCAGAAGTACCGGTCGGCCGCAATCTGGCGGAAATTCGCCACGCCCACGAAGCGCGGCGGGCTGATGACGTTGTACTCGAACAGGCTGAGCGCGGTGCCGAAGATCACCGGGTAAAAGGTGAACGTCGCCAGCAGCACCAGGGCGGGGAGGAGGAAGAGATACGCGGTCACGATCCGCCGCCGTCCGGCCGGGGAGGCGGGCGGGGGCGCCGGCGGCCCTAGAGGCGGGCGTTCCACTCCTTGACCGCCCAGTCCAAGGCCTGCTGCGGAGTCATCCGGCCGTAGAATGCCTGCTCGACCGCTTCCCGAAACGCTCGATAGAGCTCGTCGCTGTGCGGGACGACGACGGTGAGATCCCGGGCGGTCCCCAGTTCGCCCGCGGCGATCGCCCGCGCCCGGTCTTCCGGGCTCTGCCCCGCGCGGGTGAAGTACGGA
The DNA here is from genome assembly GCA_035488355.1 of bacterium. GTDB lineage: Bacteria > Sysuimicrobiota > Sysuimicrobiia > Sysuimicrobiales > Segetimicrobiaceae > Segetimicrobium. The sequence continues at coordinate 1,108 of DATHLI010000295.1, forward strand.
TCCGCGGCGGCGGCCCGCGTGGACGGGAAGACGACGACCTGGTGACAGAAGGCCAGCTGGTTGGCATCGTCCGTCACGTACAGGGCGAACTCCACCGCCTCCCGCCGGTGCCGGCTCGCCAGCGGCACGCCGAGCTCCATCGTCGGGAGATCCAGGACGCGCCCGCGGCCGAGCGGGTAGGGCGCCACCGCGGTGTCGCGGTAGACGTCCGGGCTGTCGGTCCGCACGCGCAGGAGAAACTGCGGCCCGGTGGTGAGCATCGCGAGCTGGCCGGCCGCATAGCGCTCCGTCGCTCCCAGGTACCCCCGCTGCAGGGTGTCCGTGGGGAACAGGTCACGCTTGAACAGCGCGACGTATCTCGTCAGCACCTGGACGTGGGCCGCGCTGTTGAAGACGGCGCGGCGGCGGTCGGGCGCCAGGATCGACAGGCCGTCTTCCTGGAAGATCCTCAGGAAGCGAATCCCGTCGATGTTGGGCATGAACCCGTACACGCCCGTCCGCTGTTTGATCGTGGTCGCCGCCTGGATGAACGCCTCCTCGGAGGCCGGCGGACGCGCCGGGTCGAGCCCCGCCCGGCGGAACAACTCCCGGTTGTACGCGAGGACGTTGGGAACAACATACCATGGGATGCCGTATGCCTTCCCGCCGTTCCGCGTGGAGCTCCAGATATTCGGAAAGTAGCGGGCGCGCGCCGCCGGCGGCACCGCGTCGTCCATGTCCACGAGGGCGCGCGCCTCCGCCAGGCGCAGCGTGCCTTCGGTGTTGAGGTTCACCACCTCGGGGCCGACCCCGCCGGCGATCGCGGCCAGGAGCTTCTGCTCGATCGTCTGCGGGGGAACATCGATCCAGCGGATTTGGACATCGGGATGGGCGCGCTCGTATGCGGCGATCAACCCTTGAATGTAGCCGGTGAAGAACGGCTGGAGCGAGATCGTCCAGAACTCAATCCGCGCCCGCGGCGGCGAGGCCCAGGCCCCGGAGGAGAGCAGGAGGACCAGCACTGGAGCGACGAGGCTGCGTCTCAGGGTCCGGCTTCGCTGCGACACTCTCTGCCGGGTTCGCCGTCTTCCCGGCGCGGTCCTGCGCGGCGTGCGGGGAGACGCAGGCGTCTTCCGGCGGCGGCGCGGGCGTGAACGCGGGCGGGGGACCGGGACGGAGCGTTTCGAAGAGCGTCTGCCAGATCCGAGATCGGGGTAGGGGAGGAAACGATGGCTGATGCGAGCAGGATGTTCGCCCTCACCGGACAGGTGGCGGTGGTGACGGGGGCCGGCCGCGGCATCGGCCGCGGCATCGCAACGGCCCTGGCGGAGGCCGGGGCGGACATCGTTGCGGTGGGCCGCCACCCCGCCGGCGCGCTCGCGGATCACGTCGCGCGCGTGGGACGGCGGTGCCATTCGCTGGTCCTGGACCTCTCCGACCCGGCGCAGGTCGAGGAGGTGATCCCCCGCGCGGTGGCGGCGGCGGGCCGGGTGGATATCCTCGTCAACAACGCGGGCGCAACCACCCGCGGGCCGGCGCTCGATGTGACGCCGGAGGACTGGCACCGGGTCCTCCAGGTCAACCTCCATGCCGTGTTCCGGCTCTGCCAGGCCGCCGCCCGGGAGATGCTGCCGCGGCGGCGCGGAAAGATCATCAACATCGCGTCGCTGATGAGCTTTGAGGGCGGAATCCTGGTGAGCCCCTACACGGCCAGCAAGGGCGCGGTCGGGCAGCTGACCAAGGCGCTGGCGAACGAGTGGGCGCCGCTCGGCATCAACGTCAACGCGATCGCCCCCGGCTACATCGCCACCGATCTCACCCGCCCGCTGCAGGAAGACACGACCCGCAACCCGGCCATCCTCGCCCGCATCCCGGCCGGGCGGTGGGGGCGGCCGGAAGACCTCGGCGGAGCGTCCGTGTTTCTGGCCTCGGCCGCATCCGACTACATCCACGGC
>DATHLI010000296.1:0-1698 GCA_035488355.1 bacterium
CCGAGCATTCTGCACGAATTGCTATTGGTGGCCGACCACAACGCCTACCATCTGGGGCAGTTGATCGTGCTGAGGCGCCTCCTGGGGGCCTGGGAGGACTAAGTTAAAACTCAGCAGGCCGCGGGCGTGGGACGCGGCCGCTACGGCTTTGGCGCCTGTGCCGGGCCGTTCGCGTGCGGCTTCGGGGCGGGCGGCGGACCGTTCACGAACGGCTTCAGCGCCGCGTAGATGGCAAAGTTGAACGGCGTGGGCACGCCGCGGGCGCGGCCGAGGCGCACGACGGTCCCGTTCAGGGTCTCCAGTTCCAGGCGTCGGCCGGAGGCCAGATCGTGGGCGAGCGACCCTTTCGCCCACGCTTCCAGGATCCCGCTCTGTTTGAGGGCCTGGTCCACGATCCCTGCGGGCAGGGCGACCCCGTAGGCGCGGGCCACCGCTTCAACTTCTGCCATTGTCCCCCGGTACAGCGCGACGGTTTCCTCGCAACCCAGGATCGGCCCGATGGTCAGCCGCGTGAGGGCCGTGACGCCGCTGAATCCGCAGATGAAGAGGTACTTGGCCCACAGCACGACCTTGATGTCGGGCTGGAGGTCGGCGGGGATGCCCGCCGCTTTGCAGCGCTGAACCAGATCGTCGATTCGTTTCCCGAGGCCCCCGGCGTTGGCCCCGAAGATGAGCCTCCCGGGCCCCGCGGTCTGCCCGATGACCCCCGGCGCCTCGACGTGGGCGTTGATCTGAGCCGCCGCGCAGATGGCCGTCCCCTTGCCGGTCACGCGCGCGATCCGTTCGTCGTTGTCGATGCCGTTCTGGACGGACAAGATGACCGTTTCGGGGCCGACGATCGGACGGATCAGCGCCGCCGCCGGCTCCGTGTCATAGGCCTTCACGCAGAAGAGGACCAGGTCGACCGGTCCGATCTCACCGGGGACGCCGGTGGCCTTGGCGGGGATTGTGAAATCGCCGGCCAGGCGGGATTTCACGGTCAGCCCCCGCGAGCGGATCGCATCGAGGTGCGCCCCTCTGGCGATGAACGTGACATCCTCGCCCGCCCGCGCCAGAAGGCCGCCGTAGAATCCCCCCGTGCCCCCCGTTCCCATGACGGCCACCCGCATCGCTGGTCCTCCTACCAGTGTTTGTGCCCCTGCATCGGGCCGCGCAGACTCTTAACTCCTATACTTACGCGCGGCGTGGCTGCACCCTGCCGCGCCGGCCGCTGAACACCCGGTCTATGCCGGCGGGAGGCCGTGAGGAGGCGCTGGAGGGGTGTGGACCTGGAGTTCCGTCCTCCGGCGGAGTACTCTATAGGAAGACAGGCAGGGAGGTGGGAGGCATATGAAGATGTACGTCGGGACCGAGTGGGTCGACAAGCCCAAGACCATCCCGGTGCTCAACCCGTACGATGGCTCTCAAGTCGACACGGTTCCCAGGGCCGATGGGGACGACATCGAGCGCGCGCTGGCCACGGCGGCGCGCGGGGCGCGGGCGATGCGGCGGCTCACCGGGTACGAGCGGTATCAGATCCTCCGGAAGGCCGCCGACCTGATGACCCAGCGCGCCGACGATCTTGCGCGCACGATTACCCTCGAGGAAGGGAAGATCATCGGGGAGGCCAGGTTCGAGGTGACGCGGGCCACCGAGATCATCGCCCTTTCCGCGGAGGAGGCGAAGCGGCTCGGCAGCGAGGTCGTGCCGCTCGACGGC
>DATHLI010000297.1:0-4365 GCA_035488355.1 bacterium
CGCGGTGATCGCGCTGGCGGGAGCGTCCCCGCCGCTGGCCCTGTGGCAGGCCCGCTACTTCGCGGTCCGCGGGTTGACGGTCTCGCCTCCTCCGTTTCCGCTCCGCCGCCGCACGCCCCGCCCCATCGCCGTTGCGGCCCCAAGCGAGCCCAAGACGTCAGCGGCGCGCCGGCCGGCGCCGAGACCGGCCGGCGGGGTGGCGGTTCGGCCGCCCACCGCGTGAGCCGGTTCAGCCGAGGTCTAACCCGCGCCCTTGAATAAGAGCCCGAGGACGTAGGTCGCGCCCCCCACGATGACGCCGGCGATCGTCATCTCCAGTCCCGACGACCACCAACTGCGCAGCGTGAATAGGGACTTGGCGGCCCCGACGATGAAGTGCGCGACGAGGGAGACGATCGCGGCCCAGATCACGCCCGCGGTCCCGCCGATCCAGAAGAACGGGAGCACCGGGATCATTGCGCCGATCCCGGTGCTGAGGCCCGCGGCGACCGCGGCCTGGCCGGGGTTTCCCCCCGCGCTCACGCCGCCGAGTTCTTCGGTGACGAGCGCCTGCAGCATGGCGTCGGGGTGGCTGCCCAGCCGGTCCGCGAGTTCGTCCGCCTGGGTTTTGCCGAGCCCCTTGAGCTGGTAGAACAGCGACAGTTCCTCCTTTTCCTCTTCGGGACGCTCCTCGAGCTCCTTGCGCTCGCCGGCGATATTGGCGGCGGCGACCTCCGACGTCGATCGCTCCGCGAGGTACGCGCCGACGGCCATGGATAACGCCGATGCGATCGCGCCGGCCAGGCCCGCCGTCAACACGAAGCTCGATCCCCCCGTCGCCCCCGAAACCCCCGCGACGATCCCGAAGACGGCGGCGAGCCCGTCGTTGGCGCCGTACACGGCCCCTGAGATCCAGCTCGAGCCGGTTTTGTGCCAGGTCTCCCGGCCGAGGATGCGCCTCAGCCGGCCTTGCGGGTCCTCGCCGGGCACCGCCGGGGGTGCGGCCGACCGCATATCATCGACCGCGAGGGCGTGTGAGCGCTCGTCTTTCCGGAGCTCCCCGAACAGGGCATCCGTCTTCGGATCGCCGGTGGGGCGCGCGTACGTGTCGTCGGTTTCCCGATCCTCCATGGCCTCACGCCAGGCGAGCACTTTCTCGACCGGCGCGAACCGCAGTTGCAACCGCGTCCACAGCGTCAGCCGGACGGAGGCCGGATCGGGCGTCGGAACGCCAAGATCGCCGAGGCGAGCCTCAATCCGCGCGCGATGGCCGCGTTCGCCGTCTGCCATCCGGAGCAGGACCGCCGCGCGCTCCCGGTCGGTCTCGCGCGCCGCCAGGGCTTCGTAGATCGCGCGGGCCTCAACCTCACCCCGCCACGCCGCGAGCAGCCGGGTGACGGTCTCCTGGTTCCCACCGCGTGCAGCCATCCTCGTCATGATGGGCCTCCGTTTGATCGAGGGAGTCCGTTCGATTGCGGCACAGGTTGAGGACGCCGGCCAGCGGCAGCGTCAGCTCATCGGAATTCGATGACGATGGTGTGTCCTGTTCCGTATTGCTTGAGGGCCGCAGGCGGAATCGGGTCGCCGACCGCGGTGGGAACACAGGGCGGCGAGGCGCTCTGGGCGCCGCAGTAATCCACGCTGTTCAGCACCACCGAAGGGCCCCGTGACGATGGTGTGCCGTCGACCAGCAGGCGGACGTGATGCGCCGCGTCGGCTTTATGGCCGAGAATCTCACCCGGCGCGAAGGTGACCGGGAAAGTCTTGCCGCCGATCTCGATCGTGGGGTAGGTCGCGTACCATACGGCAAAGAAATCGCCGAGCGTATACCGGCGATTCGGATCCGGACCCTCGATGTGGATGATCCCCGAGTTGTCGTGGGTGTGCAGGGGTTCGAAGCACGACCCTCCAACCGCAAGCCCACGATCAACCTGGGGATTTCGGATGCCAATGGCAGAGGGGATCTCCACCGGCCGGCCTTCAATCATGATCCGGAGGTACGGATGGACATGTAAGGCTAACGTTTCATGCGCCAGGCACGGGAAGGGAAACTCGGTACTGGCGGCCGATCGGTGCGGCAGAACCCGGGCCGCGACAATCCCTGCCAGCGCAACTGCGCCGGCGATCCAATACCACGCCGTCCCGGACCGGGTCCGCCACCGCGTCTTCTTCTGGTCTCTCCTGCTCTGCCACATGCGTGGAGGACGCCCCCGGACCTTCCGGCTCCTTACGCGGCCCGAACCCCTTGCCGACCTCGGATCGCTCAACGCTCTTTGAGCCGCTGCGCTTCCCCAAGCCGTTCGGCCGTGGCGGGACCCCGCCGTCTTCCACGACTCCTCACAAGCAACCTGACCCTTGGCGGAAGCAAAAGGATGGTGTAGATGGTTTAGGAGAGAGGGGAACGGTCATGGGAGCGTGTGCGGATTGTCGTGGGGGCGTCGCCCCTATACGAGGAGGATGACATGCGAGTCTTTTTGGCGATACTCGGAGGAGCGATGATGATCGTCGGCGCGATCTGGTTTCTTCAAGGCATTCGCGTCCTGCCCGGAAGTTTCATGACCGGGTCGACCTTCTGGGCTGTCGGGGGCGCGATCGTCGCCCTCGGCGGATTCGCGATTCTCCGAGCCGTGCGGGCGGGAGCCCCGCGGTCGGCGTAATGCGCCGTGCCGGCGGCCGGAGGAGACGCCCCCAGCGCGGAGAACCCGACCTGGGCATGTGGGTGGACGCGCATCTGCATCTGGACGCCCCCGAGTTTGACGCCGACCGCGAGGCGGTGATCGCTCGAGCCGCTGCGGCCGGCGTGGGGTTGATGGTGTCCGCGGGAACGTCCGTTGAGGGCAGCCGGCGCGCCGTGGCGCTGGCCGAGCAGTATCCGAACATTCGGGCCGCGGTCGGGATCCACCCTTCGGCCGCCGAGGATGCCACGCCCGGGGGGTTGGACGTGCTCGCGGCGCTGGCCCGCCATCCCCGCGTCCTGGCGGTGGGCGAGGTTGGGCTCGATTACTATAGGGAGGGGGTCGAGCGCCGGCGCCAGATCGACGCCTTCCGCGCCCAGATCCGGCTGGCGCGAGAGGCCGGCCTACCGCTGGTGGTGCACGAACGGGAAGCGCACGCCGATGTGGACCGGATTCTGGAAGATGAGGGCGCCACCAAAGTCGTCCTGCACTGCTTCACCGGGACGCCCGAACGGGCGCTGCGCTGCGCGGCGGCCGGGTGGATGCTCTCGCTCGCCGGTCCGGTGACCTTCGCGAATGCCGGCGCGCTGCGGGAGGTGGCGACGCGCATTCCCATCGACCACCTGCTGCTGGAGACCGACGCCCCATATCTGGCTCCGGCGCCGGTGCGGGGACGCCGGTGCGAGCCGTCGTTCCTGGTGCACACCGCGCGCGTCGTGGCCGCGCTGCGGGAGATGGACGGCGACGCCCTCGCGTCGCGTCTCGCAGAGAATGCCAGACGATTCTTCTGCGTGGATGGAACGCCGGAGCGTCCGGCGGGGCGGTGATCCACGCCCCGGGCCTCATCGAGCCCTCGCGTGGGGGCTCGCGATTGGCGCCGTCTATCTCGGCGTGGTCGCGTTCTCGTGGCCTCCCGTCGTCCGATTGCTCTACGACGGGTTGGTCCCCCTCCCGCCGTACCGATGGGTGACTCCGCCGCCGGAACGGGCCAAAGACAATCAACCTCCCCGGCCCGGCGCGGACACTCTCGTGCTGGGCCCTCAGGCCTCGCCCGCCGCCGAGGTCGCGACAGAAGATGATCAGGCCCTGGTCACCTTCCCCGCGGGCGCGCTGGCGCAGCGGCCGGGTGAGTCATCCGTGAAGGTCAGACTCACCCCGTTGGACCCGCTCGCTCTGGGCACCGTCCCGGCGGGCCGCCGGTTCGACGGGAACGCCTACCGGATCGAGGCCACCTACGCCGCTTCCGCGGCGCCGGCCGTCCTCACGGCGTCCGTGACCGTGGTCCTCCGCTACCCGGCGCACGCGACGCTCCTGCTCCGGGCTCAAGACGCCGGGTGGCAGGCGCTCCACACGACGCGCTTCGATGGAAGCCAGCAGGTGCTCGGTCCTTCGAACGATCTGGGGGTCTTTGTTGCCGCGTCGCCGTCGGCACACCGCGGCTCGCCGCCCGCGGCGCGGCGGTATTTCGCCGGCGGCTTCCTGCTCGCGGCGATCCTGAGCGTTCTCGCGGCTCGGTGGAGATGACCCGCTCGCCGCTGTTGACTCTTATAAGTGAGTCCGTGGCGGATCTCGATCGGGGGAGAGTATAATGAGAATCGAGCGATGAGCCGATCTCACAGAACTTCGGGGCCGATTCGCAGGGTGGGCGTTGCCTTCATCGGGATCGCGATCTGCGGACTCCTGCGCAGTCCCCCCGCCGTTAGGGCAGATG
>DATHLI010000298.1:0-9799 GCA_035488355.1 bacterium
GGAGCTCCCGCAGATGCTGCGCGTCGCCTTCCCCGCGCTCGGCAACCAGGTCATCTCGACCCTGCTCGGGACCGCGCTGGCGAGCGTGATCGCGGTCCCGGAGCTGACGTATCAGTCGCAGATCATCGGGGACTCCACCTATCAGTACTTCAGCGTGTTCAGCGTGGATGCGGTGATCTATCTGGTCCTCGTGCAGGTGCTCACCCGGCTGTTCCACCTCATCGATCACCTGTGGTTCGGGCCGTGGCGGGGGACGGTGTGATGGCGCGCGTGCTGCCGTATCTCGGCCTGCTGGCGCGGGGAGCGCTGATCACGCTCGAGATCTCCGCGCTGTCGCTGGCGTGCTCCCTCCTCATCGGCGTCCTGGTGGGCCTGGTGGCGACGTCGCGGGCGGCCGCGGCGCGCGCCGCCGCGCGCGTCTATGTCGAGGTCGTCCGATCCGTGCCGCTGCTGGTGCAGATCTTCTTCGTCTACTACGGGCTGCCGCTGATGTTCAGGCTCAACCTCTCGCCGTACCAGGCCGCGACGATCGCCCTCGCGCTGTATGGGGGGGCGTACATGGTGGAGGCGGTGCGGTCCGGGATCCAATCGGTCGGGAAGCCTCAGTGGGAAGCGGCGCGGGCCCTCGGCCTGGGGTACTGGCGGACCATGGCGCATGTCGTGGCGCCCCAGGCGATCCGCGTCACGCTCCCCGCCGCGATCGGCATCTTCATCAGCCTGCTCAAGGGCTCGTCCGTGGCGAGCATCATCGGGTTCGTGGAGCTGCTGCAGACGGCGATCAACATCCGGAACAGCATCTTCAGCCTGAGCCCCCTGTTCGTCGCGGGCGTGCTGTATTTTCTCATGTGCTACGGGCTGTCGCGGTTCGGCGGCCGCGTGGAGCGGCGTTTTCGGTACGGGGCGTCCTGACCCGGACCCCCATGACCGCCGAGATGCTCGCGGTGGAGGCCGTGGTGAAGCGGTACGGGCCGCGGACGGTGCTCAACGGGATCTCGTTTCGCGTGGCGGCGGGGGAGGTGCTGGTCGTCATCGGGCCGAGCGGCGGCGGGAAGAGCACACTCCTCCGGTGCATCAACGGCCTGGAGGATTTCTCCGCGGGGCGGATCGCGGTGGACGGCCTGCCCGTCCACGCGCACAGCGCGGGCATCTGGGAGGTCCGCAAGCGCGTGGGGATGATCTTCCAGCACTTCAACTTGTTTCCGCATCTGACGGCCCGGCAGAACATCGAGCTGGCCCCGCGCCGGGCCCTGGGCCTGCCCGCGGCGGAGTGCCGGGCGCGGGCCGAGGCGCTGCTGGCGCGCGTGGGGCTGGCGGAGTTCGGCGGCCACTACCCCGGGCAGCTCTCCGGGGGCCAGCAGCAGCGCGTGGCCATCGCCCGGGCCCTGGCTATGCAGCCGAAGCTCATGCTCTTCGACGAGCCGACCTCGGCGCTGGATCCCGAGACCGTCGGGGAAGTGCTGGCGGTGATGAAGGAGCTGGCGCTGGGCGGCATGACGATGATCGTGGTCACGCACGAGCTCAATTTTGCCAAGGAAGTGGGAGACCGGATCTTGTTCATGGATGCCGGCGTGGTGGCCGAGGAAGGCCCGCCCGAGATGCTGCTGTCGCGTCCCCAGAACCCGCGGACCCGGCAGTTCATTCAGGCCGTGCTGTAGGCGGGCAATGATCATCGACTGCGAGCTCTACTATCACGGCCCGACCGAGCCGGTCGGCGGCACGGTCTTCGGCCTCGAGCAGCTGGACGCGTTGTGCCGCGACGCGGGCGTCGATCGGGCGGTGCTGATGCCCGCGCCGACGTTCCGGCCCCGGAACCGGCTCGTGGCCGACGCGCTGGCCGCGGCGCCGCCGGCCCGAGGGCGCTTTGTGGGCTGCGCGCTGGTCAATCCCCACTTTGGCGATGAGGCCGTGGACGAGCTCGAGCGCGCGGTGCGCGAGTGGGGCTTCCGGGCGGCCAAGCTGATGCCCACGCTGCACGCCGTCGGCCTGATCGGTCCCCTGGCCCACCCGACGATGCGCAAGGCCCAGGAGCTCGGGATCCCGGTCACGATCCATTCCGGCGGGTCGCCCGCGCATCCCCTGGAGATCGGGGCGCTGGCGGAGGCGTTCCCCGCGGTCCCGGTGATCATGGACCACATGGGCTACCGGAACCACGTGGGCGCGGCGATCGCCGCGGCGAAGCGGGCGCCGAACCTCTACCTCATGACCACGGCGGTGATGGAGCCGCACTGCATCCGGGACGCGGTCCGGGAGGTCGGCGCGCACCGGGTCGTGTTCGGGTCGAACGGCCCGGCCGTGCGGCCGTCCACGCAGCTCCTGGTGATCAAGCAGGCGGAGCTGGCCCCCGCCGACGAGCGCAAAGTCCTCGGCGAGAACGCCGCGCGCCTGCTGCGCCTCTCCTGACCCTCATCACCGATCGCCCTGGCTGAGTTCGAACAGGAACCAGATCCGGCGCTCGGTTTGGTCGAGGATCTCTTGTAAAAGATTCCCGGTCGGCGTGTCGTTGTGCGTGTCGCACACCGCGATCGCGGCGCGCTGCCGCTCCGCCATCCGCCGGTTGTCGGCGAGGAGCCGCTCGATCATCTCCGAGGCCGGCACGTACTCCTGGTCGTCGTCCGGGATCAACTGCAGCCGGCCGATGTGCCCGATGCTCCGCAGCGTCGTCCCGCCGATCTTGCGCACCCGCTCCGCCAGGACGTCGATCGATGGGAAGATCGCGTCCGCGTGCTCGTCGAGGAGCAGGTGGTAGTCGCGGAACCGGGGCCCGGCGAGATGCCAGTGGTAGTTCTTGGTCTTCACGTACAAGGCGAAGGCGTCGGCAATCAATGGGTTCACCGCGGCGGCGATGGCGCGCACGCCGTCGGGACTGAGATCAGTCGCCGTCGCCAGCGCCTTGGGAACAGATGACGTCGAGTCCGCACGGCCCGCACGTCCTTGCACGTTCTTACTCATCGTGAGCCCCCTCTCGAGCGTTTCCCCCTCGAATTCGAGCTTGCGCGTCGACGAACACAGGCGCCAGCCGGATGGCAGCGTCGGCAACGATGGTCCCGCCTCATTCGTACCAAGTTGGTCATCGACTGGCAATCGCGGTTTCTTGTTCGGTAGTGCGGCTGCGCACCGTGCCCCGCGGCGCGAAGGAATACTGTCTCCGGCAGGAAAGTTTAGCGGTAGAGAGGTGCTTGATGCAGCAGACGAAGCCATCGCGTCTTCCCCCGGGGCAGTCCCGGACGGAGAAATGGCCGGTGCTCCATTATGGGGCGATCCCGCGGATCGACCTCGCGACGTGGGAGTTCACGGTGACCGGGGAGGTCGAGGCCCCGCGGCGCTGGTCGTGGGAGGAGTTCAATCGCCTCCCCAAAGTCTCGGTGCGCTGCGATATCCACTGCGTGACGGCGTGGTCCCGGTTCGACAACACTTTCGAGGGGGTGGCGGCCGCCGAGGTGCTCCGGGGAGTCGCGATCCGGCCGGGCGCCGCCTTCGCCACCGTCCACAGCTACGGGGGGTACACGACCAACCTCCCGCTCTCCGCGCTCATGGAGGCCGATGCGCTGTTCGCGTTCACGCACGACGGCGCCCCGCTGACGCCGGAGCACGGGGGGCCGTGCCGCCTGGTGGTGCCGAGGCTCTACTTCTGGAAGAGCGCGAAGTGGGTGCGGGGCCTCGAGGTGCAGCGCGACGACCGGCCGGGATTCTGGGAGCAGAACGGGTACCACATGCGCGGCGATCCCTGGAAGGAAGAGCGGTACTCCGATCCCTGGTAGGCGCCGGTCAGGCCCACGGCTCGATCACCACCTTCATCGAATCGGGCGCCATCGACTTCCGGACCGCGGCCTCGGCGTCCTTGAGCGCATACCGGTGTGACACGAACGAACGGAGGGGATACTGCCCCATGTACCGCGCCATCTGGCGCATGCTCGGGCCGTAGCTCCCCGCCTCCTCGCCGCCGACGCCGAGGATCCGCACGTTCTTGGAGCAGAGGTGGCGGTGGGGGTTGATGGAGACCTCGCCGAGGTCCGAGAAGTTGCCCGCCTCGACCAGCAGCCCGCCCACGCGCAGCATCTCGAGCGCCTCGGGGATCACCTGGGGCACGCCGGCGCATTCAACGACCACGTCGGCGCCCCGGCCGTGGGTGAGATCCCGGACGCGGGCGATCCGGTCCTCCGCGCGCGTGGCGCCGGCGTCGATCACCTGATCCGCTCCCAGCGCGCGCGCCAGATCCAGGCGGAACGGGGAGAGATCCACGCCGATGATCGTCCCCGCCCCCAGCATGCGCGCCTTCATCAGGAAGCACATCCCCAGCGGACCCACGCCCAGCACCACGACCGTGTCGTCGAACAGGAACGGCTCGGAGGGGACGGCGGACATCTGCTTGGCCCGGTCCAGGCCCACCGTGACCGCCATCACCTCGGTCAGCACGGCCACCTCCGAGGGGAGCTCGTCGGGCACCCGGACGAGAAAACTGCCCGGGACGACGTACAGGTATTCCGCCCAGCCGCCGAAGAGGTGGGGCGGATCCGCGGCGCTCATGTTGTTGCCGTAGTCGACCATGCGCTCACAAAAGTAGTAGGGGAAGTCGTGCAGGCAGTAGTAGCAGCGGCCGCACACCACGTTGGCCCCCACGACGACGCGATCGCCGGTCCGAAGCGGCGTTCCCTCGATGTCGATGCAGCGCCCGTCCCCCCCGATCGCCGCGATCGTGCCGACGTTCTCGTGTCCTTGGATGATCGGGAACGGGATTTCCCGGGGCGCGCCGGTTCCGGCATATTGCGTCGTGTAGCCCTGGTAGGTGTGTTTGTCCGTCCCGCAGATCCCCGAGAGTTCCATCTTGACGAGCACGCCTCCGGGGCCGGGATCGGGCCGCGGGTACTCGCGGAGCTCGTACCGCCCCGGGGCGACGAGCGTGGCCGCGCGCACGCGCTGGGGTGCCGTCATCGCGCCCGCACGTCGGCCAGCGCCTGCTCGATCCCCGGCTTGTCCAGCAGCAGCTCCATCGGCCCGACCTCCCTGTCGTAGACGTCCGGGGGGATCGCTTCCTTCACTTCTTCTTCGAGGATATGGTACACGGGGAGCCCCAACGGGACTCCGGCGAGTGGACCGGCGTAGCTCGGGTCGCCCTGCGTGAGCGTGAGGGCGATCATCAGCGTGCTGCTCGCGTTGGGCGTCCCCAGGAGCACGACCATCCGGTCGCGCCCGCCGCCCTCCACGAGCTGCTGAATCCGTCCCTGCTCCTCCAGATCCATCGCGCCTGCCGACGTTCAGACGAAGCACTCGGTCGCCGCGTAGACGACGCGGCCCCCGACGCTCTCGACGCAGGTCGACAGCGCGGGCGCGGGAATCCCGTCCCGCTCGCCCAGCGCGAGCACGAGCTTGTCCTTGAAGTCGATCATGCCGTCCTCCTCTCCGGTTCCTGTGCGGCGTTGCGCTCGAGCAGGATGCTCACGCCGTCCGTCAGTTCCGTCATCCGGCCCAGAAACAGGCTGCCCTTCGCGACCAGCTGCACCCGCGTGAACGGCCCCCGCGTCAGTCCGGCCACCGCGTGGGGCAGATACGCGATGGCCGACGCGATGTGGCCCTGCGTCGGCGAAAACCCGGGCATCCCGTGCGCCTCAGCGAACGCCGGGATCTCCGACCGGGCGATCTCCCCGGCCTGGGCCGCCAGGGCGGCGATTATCTGGTAGTTGCGGGCGGGCACGTCTCCCGAGCCGGCCGGCTCGGTGATATCCGGATTGTGCAGCTCCACCGCGTAGCGATCCACATCCCCGAGGGCGAGACCCGCCGCGCGCAGCGGGGCGACCGTCAGGACCTGCGCCATCTGGTGCGGCGCGGTCCCGTCCGCGATGTGGTGCACGGCCGCCGTGTCCACCCGAAGGAATGGGCTCCGGCCGTCGTCCGCCGCCACGTCGATCGCCGCCCCCACGAGCACATCTTCGAGCAGCGGGTAGCCCGCGGCCAGGTGGCCGCGGCACTTCATCCCGAGCTTCGCGAGCGAGCCGCCCGCCACGACCACGACGCGGCGGCACATGCCGCTCGCCACGAGCGCTCCGGCCATCAGCAGGCCGTGGAGCGGGCCGGCGCAGAACGCTTTGACGTCGCAGGCGCCGGCGGTCCGCACGCCGGCCAGCGCGCCGATCGCCTTGGCCAGGCTGCCCCCGCCGCGCTGGTAGCGGTCGCCCACCGCCTCCTCGCCGCACCCGATCAGGTAGTCGACCGGATCATCCTCCCCGCCCGGCGGGTCCCCGGCCGCGTCCAGCAGGCACCGGAGGGCCAGCGCCCCCGTCGCCTTCGCGGCGAAGTTTTCGAGGAGGACCGGGGCGGCCAGCGACTCGTCCTGGTCGTGTCCGGGCATGACGGCGCCGATCAGCCGGCCGTCGCCCAGGTGGAGGGGCTCCGCGTGGCGCTCGATCGCACCGCGGAGGCCCGCCGACCCCTTCGTCGAGATCGCGGCGTCCCCGAGCCGGGGCCGCAGCTCTTCGGCAAAGTCCTCGGCGAAGTGCACCAGGCGCGCCGTATCGGCGCGCGCCAGCCAGGCATAAAACCCGAATTCGTCGATCATCGCGCCGCCCGGCCCCGCCGGGCGGGCGCCGAGGAGCGGCCGGAGGTGCCAGGGCCTCGGAATCTCGCGGAGCGCCTCCGGCGCCAGCGTCCCCAGCAGGACCTGGTGGGGCGGATAGCCGACCGCGTCCTGGAACGAGCGCAGGGCGCGCCGCAGGGCGGCGCGGGTCTCCGCCCCGCCCGCCGCGATGTCCCGGCGCGGCTTCGAGCCGGCCAGCACGAGCCCGGGCACGTGGGCGACGGCGAACCGCGCCGCGCGCACGACCGGCCGCGGCCGGCGGTCAGTAGTCAAAGTAGCTTTGGGCGCCGAGCCCATAGTTGTCGAAGTGGCCGAAGATCGGAGAGTACGCGCCCGAGAGCGCTTCCAGATCCAGCGGCCCGGCGGCCGGGGTGCGGTCGTCCGGACGCTCCTGATCGAACACCACTGCGGTCCCGCCCACCACCCGGGCCATCGCCGGCAGCGCTTCCGCGGGCGCGAGCGTGCCCGTGCTGACGATGGCGCGCGCCTCGGGCACGCTGAAGAGCAGCGAGGGCTCCGCCGATCCCGTCTCGGCGAGCGCGGGGGTCATCCGCACCACCTTGATGTCCGATTCGATCGTGAGAAACGTCGTCGTGATCCCGGCGCGCTCGAGGCCCTGGATCGTGAGCATCACCTCGATCAGGTCGTTCCCCCCGTGGTTCCACGTCACGAGCGCCCCCTGCGCGCCAAGCATCTGGGCGACCTTGGCCGTCTGATGGGCGCTCAACTGCTTCTCGTGCAAGGCCCCCCACCGGGTGCGGGCGACGACCGATCCGAGCCAGGAGACGTCGCGCCCGTCGCGCGCGTAGAGCGCCTGCAGCACGGGGTTGTTGACGTGGAGCCACGAGCACTTGCCCGGGTACGTGACGACCGCGTCGCCGGCGATGGCCCCGTCCAGGATCTCGTTGGGGTGCAGGAGGACCGGCAGCGCGTGCCGGGTGTAGCCGTAGATGCCGGTGCCGATCCCCGGGACCATGGACGCGTTCAGCGTGTGCACGTGCACGACCCGGGGCCGGTCCTCCGCCGGCCGGCCGAGCGCGTACCGCGCCTGCCGCGGCGGGACCCGCTCCCGCACGAGGCCGGCGAGGTCGGCGGCGACGCGGTGGCCCGCCCCGAGGAGCGCCTCGTTCCACTCGGTCAGCCCGAGGTCGGGCGCGGTCGTGATGGTGAGGACCAGGTACCGGAGGGTGCTGTACACGGTCACGGCGCCCGGTCCCGACATGTCGATGAGGCTGTCCGTGGCCGCGCTCACGGTCCGGCGGATGTGCGGCAGCGCCTCCGAGGCGATGAGCACCCCGAACCCGGCGTAGCGGTGGGTCACGCCGGCTCCCACGGTCTCGACCGGATGGCCGCAGATGCCCGGGTAGGTGTGGCCCGGGCCCTCGACCTTGATCCGCGGCTCGATGATGTCCCGGACGTGGATGATGCGCGCCGGCTCGCCGGGCGCGACGACGTCCACGGCGACCTCGCGGATCCGGGGGTCGTCGCAGACGAGCGCGCGGACCCGCGCCGGATCGATGACCAGGCGGCCGCCCGCCCACCCCGGCGGGGACCCCAGGGCGACGTGCTCGACCGGGAAGGTGCCCAGCGCGAGCTCCATCGCGGCTATCCCGCTCCCCCGAAGACGGTGGGCGTCTGGACGCCGGCGGTGAGGGCCCGGAGGCCCTGCTCGACGATGCTCCGCCGCAGCGCCCGGTCGGAGTCCGGCGGCAGCGACGGATCGCCGCAGACGTGCTCGATCGCCACACCCTGCACCACGCGGTTCGCGCCCGCCTGCAGCGCAAGCGGCGGCAGCGCGCTGATCACCGCCACCGGGATCTTCCTGCGTTCGATCTCTTTGCTGATCGTTGCGCCGCAACGATTACAGGACCCTCAGGTCGCCACCAGCAGGACACCGTCGACCCGCTCCCGCCACAGCGTCTCCGCGATTTCCTCGCCGTTGCGCCGGCAGTCGACGAGCCGCTGGTCGTTGCCGGTCGTCGTGCAGTAGAAGTCGACGAGCCGCCCGATCCGGCCCTCGCGCGCGAGGTCGCGCAGGACGTCGAGGGGCAGCACGACGTTCGGATTCTCCGACGCGGGGACGTTGAAGAAGCCGCCGTGAACGCACTCGAACTCCGCGGCCGACAGGGTGGAGCGGGTCCCCAGGGCGTACTTGACCCAGCGGGTCTCGCTGCACCGCTTCAGGTGATCGGGGTTCCCCTTGGGGACGATCGCCCCGGTCGTGACCACGGCGATCGTCGCCCGCGTCAGGTCGGGGAGCGCCGGCGCCGGGCTGACGGCTTCGTAGGGTTCGACCGGGAGCTCGGTGCGGAACGGCCCGCCCCGCATCCGGGTGATGAGCATCGCCACGGCCCGCTCGGCGCCCGGGCGCGGGCGCACGCCCGGGCGCCGGACTCCCCGCGGGAGGTAGCCGTCCTCCTCGGCGGGGCCGAGCGGCGCGCCACCGGTCAGCCTGCGCGCCAGGGCGGCGATCGCCGCAAGCGCGGGCGCCATCTCCGCCGCCGAGTTTCCCGTCGCGACCGCGTAGGCCTGCCGGTAGATCAGGAGGCCGGGGTTCTCGGGGTGCATCCCGGTGACGGCGGGGATCCCTTCCGCGGCCGCGAGGCGGCACACCTCGGCGCACGCGCGGCCGTAACGCCCGGCCGCGAACGCCGGCCCGGCCACGACCATGTCCGGGCGGACGTCCCGCAGCCAGCCGCGGACCGCCTCGGCGGCGGCCTCGAACTGCTCGTTGAAGAAATTGTCGCCGCAGACCCGCGTCGACGCGACGCCCCCCTCCGGCCCGAGGCGCGTGTGGAGGAGCCGCCCCGGCCCGATCGCGCCCGCGCGGACGGAGGGAGGCGTGTGGGCCTGTTCCTCCCCTCCGATGCCCGCGAAGAACTGGTTCAGGTAGTGGCCGATCCGCAGCACGGCGTCTCCCTCCACTCTGCCCGCTAGCCCTTGAGCGCTCCCGCCGTAAACCCCCGGATGAGCGACCCGCGAAAGGCCAGCACGAACAGGATCACCGGGATCGTCATCACCACGCCGAGCGTGGCGAGCGATCCCCACTGGAGCTTCTTGT
This sequence comes from bacterium, assembly GCA_035488355.1. Taxonomy (GTDB): domain Bacteria; phylum Sysuimicrobiota; class Sysuimicrobiia; order Sysuimicrobiales; family Segetimicrobiaceae; genus Segetimicrobium. The sequence continues at coordinate 9,630 of DATHLI010000298.1, forward strand.
ACCCGGCGGTGAAGCTCATCATGGCGACGGAGCCGGTGCGCGCGTTGAAGCTCGTCACGATCAGCGGGAAGAGAAACTCGTTCCAGTTGAAGATGAAGCTGAGGATGAACGCCGCCAGCATCCCCGGTCCCGACAGCGGCAGGATGATCCTCGCGATGATCGCCGGCAGC
>DATHLI010000299.1:0-1728 GCA_035488355.1 bacterium
GATGAGCGACAGCCTCCTCCAGCGCCACGTGAATTTCCAGCAGGTGGTGCTGGTGGAGTATCCGCGCCGGGGGCTGTATCAGATCGGGTTCGTCACCGGGGTGATCGAGGGGCCGCTGCAGGATGAGCTGGCGGCGAGAGCCGGCGAGCGCGTGCTCAATGTCTTCATGCCGACCACCCCGAATCCCATGTCGGGATACCTGATCATGCTGCCCGAGCGCGACGTGCAGCCCCTCCGGATCAGCGTCCAGGATGGGCTGAAGCTCCTGGTCTCGGGCGGCATGGCCATCCCCGCGCTGCCGCGGAAGGTGGCCCCGCAGAGCCGGGACGGATCGCCGTCGCGGGAGGGAGCGCAGAGCCGGGAAGGCTCACCGCCGCGCCGGTGAGGCCGGCGCAATGGTGCCGCTGTGCTAGAATGATGCGGACCGCCTCCGCGAGCCAGCCGGGATGTTCCAGCCGCTTCGCGTGACGTCACACCGAGCAGGGGGGACCGATGACTGATCTGGAGCGGTACATCCTGGACGAGTGGACGGAGGACTACCGCGAAGGTCACGTCGGCCGCCGGGAGTTCCTCAGACGCGTCGTGGTGTTCTCGGGTGGGGCTGCCGCGGGCGTCTCGACGCTGGCGAGCCTGGGGATCCCGGCCTCCGCCGAAGAGGTGGCCGCGGCCGCCGCGGCGCCCGTCCCCCTGCGGGCCCAGACCGCCGCGGCGACCGTGCCCGCCGATGATCCCGCGGTCGAGGGGCGGGCGGTCTCGTTCTCCCTCGGCGAGACGGCGATCCAGGGCTACCTCGCCCTGCCGAAGCAGACGCCCAAGGCGTCCGGCGTGGTCATCGTGCATGAGAATCGCGGCCTCCTCGAGCACTTCAAGGATGTCGCGCGGCGGCTCGCCAAGGCCGGATACGCCGCGCTGGCCCCAGACCTCCTCTCCCCGCAGGGAGGCACCGGCAAGTTCACCGACTCCGCGCAGGCGGCAACGGTGCTCTTCCAGACGCCGCCGGCCCAGCACGTCGCGGTGCTCAACGCCGGCGTGCGCTACCTTCAGGGATCGCCCTCCGTGCGCGCCGACCGCGTGGGGACGATGGGGTTCTGCTTCGGAGGCGGCATGGTCTGGCGGCTGGCGACGCACAACCCGGATCTGCGGGCCGCGGTGCCGTTCTATGGTCCCAATCCACCGCTGGAGGACGTGTCGAAGATCCGCGCAGCGGTGCTGGCGTTCTACGGCGCCACCGATTCGTTCGTCAATCCCGGCATCGCCGCGATGCGCGAGGCCCTCGATCGGGCCGGCGTGACGTACGAGATGAAGATCTACGACGGGGCCGGCCACGCGTTCTTCAACGACACGGGGGATAAGTACGCCGCCGCGGCGGCGAAAGACGCCTGGACCCGCACGCTCGCCTGGTTCGGCCGGTGGCTCGCATGAGGCGCGCATCCGGCAGGAGCGCAAAGCGCGCCCGGCGTTCCCGGCGGCCGCTCCCCGCCCTCCGGCGCCCCCATCTCTCGAAGGAGCACGCGCGGCTGGTCCGCGTTGCGGCGCGGGCGCGGCGCCGGGCGTACGCGCCCTATTCGCAATTCCCGGTCGGCGCGGCGGTGCTGGCCAGCGACGGGACCGTCTACGCGGGGTGCAACGTCGAGAACGCATCCTACGGGCTGGCGCTCTGCGCGGAGCGTGTGGCGATTCATACGGCGGTGGCGAACGGCCGGCGGCGGCTGACCGCGGTCGCGGTGG
>DATHLI010000300.1:0-6070 GCA_035488355.1 bacterium
GGCTGCGCCACCGCGGTGGTGGATGTGCGGGCGGAGGCGCTCGATCGAGCGCACTCCAGCAACCGCGGCCACATGGCGCGGTGGGTAGAGCGGGGACGGCTTACGGAGGCGGACGCCGAGCGCGCCCTGGGCCGGCTGCGATGGACGACCAGCCTGGAGGACGGGGCGCGGGACGCCGAGTTCGTCATCGAGGCCGTGATCGAGCGGCTCGACGACAAGCGCGCCCTCTTCACCCTGCTCGACCGGATCACCCCGGCGCCGGCGATCCTCGCGACCAACTCGAGCACGATCCGCAGCTCGCTCCTGGCGGCGGCGACCTCGCGGCCGGGGCAGGTCTGCAACATGCACTTCTTCAATCCCCCGCTGGTGATGGAGCTCGTCGAGGTCGTCATGCACCCCGGGACCAGCGAGGCGACCGCGGCGGCGGCGATGGGGCTGGCCCGGCGGATGGGCCGGACGCCGGTCCTGCTGCGGCGCGAGATCTCGGGGTTCGTCGTCAACCGGATCCTCGCCGCGATCATGGACGAGGCGGTGCGGCTCTACGAGGCGGGGATCGCCTCGTTCGAGGACATCGACGTGGCGGTCAAGAAGGGGCTGCGCCATCCGATGGGGCCGTTCGAGCTGATGGACATGAACGGCATCGACATCGCCTACCACGTCCGCACGCAGCGGTTTGGAGAGACCGGCGATCCCGCGCAGCGGCCCGCCCGCAGCATCGTGGAGCGGTACGAGCGCGGGGACTTCGGGCGCAAGACCGGCAGAGGGTGGTACACCTACCCGCAGAAACCGCCGTCGTAACGCTTGGAGGCGCGGCGCATGGCGACCGAAGGACGGGCGGGGGGCGGGCGGTGGATCATCGCGCCGCCCCAGCCCTCGCAGGTCCTGACCCCGGAGCAGATGTCCGATGAGCACCGCCTGATCGCGCGGACGGTCCGGGCCTTCCTCGCCCAAGAGGTCGCGCCCCTCGACGCGCGGCTGGAGGCGAAGGACCTGCCGCTGATGCGCGAGGTCCTCACCAGGCTCGGCGCCCTCGGCGTGTTTGCGGCGGAGGTGCCGCCGGAGTACGGAGGCCTGGGCCCCGACCCGGTGACCGGCGTGCTGCTGGCCGAGACGATCTCCCGCGGGTCGCTCTCGTCCAGCGTGGGCGCGCACGTGACCATCGGGATGCTGCCGATCGTCTTCTTCGGCGCGCACTCCCAGCGGACGCGCTACCTCCCCCGCATGGTGACCGGGGAGCTGATCGGGGCCTACGCGCTGACCGAGGCCACGGCGGGATCGGACGCGCTGTCGCTCCGCACCTCCGCGGCGCAGGACCCGGACGGCAGCTACCGGCTGACGGGAAGCAAGCAGTTCATCACCAACGGCGGGATCGCCGACGTGTACATCCTGTACGCGAAGGTCGATGGGAAGCTCACCTGCTTCATCGTCGACCGCGCGACGCCTGGATTCACCGTGGGCCCGGAGGAGCACAAGTTGGGCCTCCGGGGGTCGTCCACCACCTCGCTCTTCCTCGACAACGTGCGGGTGCCGCGCGAGAACGTCATCGGCGAGCCCGGGCGGGGGCACGTCATCGCGCTCAACATCCTCAACGTGGGCCGGCTGAAGCTCGGCGCGGGATGTGTGGGCGCGGCCAAGCACGCTCTTCGCGACGCGGTCGCCTACGCGCGCGAACGGCGCCAGTTCGGGCGGCCGATCGCCTCCTTCGGGCTGATCCGCCAGAAGGTCGCCCGGATGGCGATCCGCCTCTACCTTGCCGAGAGCATGGTGTACCGCACCGCCGGCCTCCTCGACCGGGCGCTTGGAGGGCTCGACCTCACGGGCGACCGCGGAGGATCCGACGCCGCGCGGGCCATCGAGGAGTACGCTCCCGAATGCGCGATCAACAAGGTCTACGGGTCGGAGATGCTCGATTTCGTTGTGGACGAGATGGTGCAGATCTACGGCGGGTACGGGTTCATCGAGGACTACCCGGCTGCCCGGGCATACCGTGACGCCCGCATCAACCGCCTGTACGAGGGAACGAACGAGATCAACCGGCTGGTCATCGCCGGCCAGGCGCTTCGGCGCGCCGCCCGGGGCCGCCTCCCCCTGCTTGACGCCGCGAAGTCCGCCGCCGAGGGCCTCGGCCGGGCCGGGGGGGGCTCGGATGCCCCGGCATCGGATCGCCTCGCGCGGGCCCGGACGGTCACCCTGGCGTGCCTGGGACGGGCCGTCGACCGCCTCGGGCCCGATCTCGAGGAGCACCAGGAAGTCCTTGCCGCGATGAGCGACCAGATGATTGAGCTGTTTGCCGCCGAATCCGGGGTCCTTCGAGCGGAGATGGGCGCCGGCGCCGGCGCCGGCTCCAGCTCCGGCGGAGGCGGCCTGATGGCCGATCTCGCCCTGGCGGCGGCCGGGGAGATGGCGGGACGCCTGCGGACCCTTGCGATCGAGGTGCTGACCGCGGTCGAGGACGGCCCGCAGTTGGCGCGGGACCTGGCGGGCATCGGCGGTCTTCTCGAGGAGACGCCCTCGAACATGCTGGTGCTCCGGCGCTCGATCGCGGAGCGCGTGCTGGAGGGCGGCGGGTACCCGTTGGGGCTGCCCGCCGCCTAACACGAGCGGAAGTCGCCTCCGCGCAGGTGTCCTGTCCCGTCCCCTAATGGGGTACACATTTAATGCTTCGGGCTTGGGCCGGTGCGCCGGTCCCAAAAGCCTTGGCCGGAGAATGTCCGCCATTCCCGGTGAGGAGGTCCCGTGACCGCCCTGACCGCCCCGGTAAACGAGAAGCTGCCGACACCCCTCCGGCGCCTCGGAGCCCGCACCGCCGAGGAATGGATCAGCCTCGTACGGGTCATGATCCTCTTGATGTTGATCCTGGCCCTCTCGCTTGGGATCATCCCGATCAACCACCCGACCATCCATACCACCGTCGCGTTGGTCGGGGTCTATGTGCTCCTGCTCGCGCTCGGCCCCCGGTGGTTCGCGCTGCTCCGGAAGGCCGACCTGATCATCGCCTTCGATATTCTCGTGGTCACGCTGGTGGTGATCATCTCGGGCAGCCTCAGCAGCCCGTTCATTTACCTGTACTATCTGACGATCCTCGAGGCGGCGGCGCGGCTCAACCTCCGCCAGGCGATCGCCGCCTCCCTCGCCATGGCGGGGATGATCATCCTCTTGTGGACGCGGGCCGGCGAAGGGGCCACGCTGGAGACCGCGGGGTTCCGGCTCGGCGTCATCATCGCGGGCGGCTTCTTCATGGCCCTGTTCCTCGGCATGCTCGTCCAGGAGTACCGGATTGCCGCGGAACGGGCGCGATGGACCGAACTGCTGGATCAGCGCCTCCAGGAAGCGACCGGTCTGCTCGAGGAGCAGCTGCGGGAGCTGCGGTTCTACAACGATCTCGCCAGCCGCCTCTCGGGGGAACTGCGGGTGGAGGGCGTCCTGGAGATCCTGCTTCAGGTCTTCATGGAGACGACCGGCCTCTCCAAGGGAGCGGCCTACGTGATCGGGGAAGACGAGACGCCGCGCATCGCGACCAGCCGGGGATTCGAATGGGCGGAGGGCGATCACGGGCCGGCAGGGATGCTGCTGCCCGCTCTGCCCGCGGGCGCGACGGGTGGCGAGGTGGTGACCCACCGGTCGCAGGTCGGCGGCGGCCAGGAGGGGCTCGTGGCGAGCGTCCCGTTGATTCGCGCCGGGAGCCTGCGCGGCTGGTTGTGCGGGATCGGCGCCGTGCCGGAGTCGTTCGGGGAGCCGGTGCTCCGGCGGGTCCGCGGCCTGGCCGCGCAGGGCGTGTCGGCGCTCGAGGCGGCGCGGCTGCACGAGGAAGTCCAGCGGATGGTCGGCGTCGATCCCTCCCGCTCGCTCTTTCCCTGGGGCGGGTTGCAGAAGCTGGTCGCCGACGAGATCCGGCGGTGCTCGGGGCTGCTGCTCGTGTTCTCGTTCGCAGAGGTGCAGCTGGAAGATTACATCGACGACACCCTGGTCGGGGAGAGCGACAAGGATCTGGCCCTGCGCCGCGCCATCAAGCTGATCCAGACCTGCGTGCGGCGGATCGACGTGATCGCGCACGACGGGGCCGGACGGTTCGCCATCCTTCTCCCGCGGGTGGCCAAGATGGACGCCGTCGATATCTTGCAGCGGTTGACTCGGAGACTGGAAGAGGATGCGGTCGCCGCCCAGCTGCTCGGCGTGAAGCGCCTGATGATCTCAGCCGCCGTTGTGACGTTCCCGGAGGACGGTACCGCCGTGGCCGGCCTCTTCGACAAGATCTCCGGGCTGCTCGCGCAGGGGCCCACGAGCCCGGCGCGCGTCAAGGTGCCGATCTCGTAATCTTGGTTGTTTGATCCCGATCCCCGCCCGTTCAGATCGCACGCGCCGCAGCGCCGCCGGAGTCCACGGGAGTCGTCCGTTCCTTGACAGGGTGAGGATCGGGCCGTACACTGACGACGTGGCGGGAGTGCCGCCGTCGCGGGGGGCGTGGTGTAGCCTGGTTTAACACACCTGCCTGTCACGCAGGAGATCGCGGGTTCAAATCCCGTCGCTCCCGCCAGATCAAGGCCGGCAAGGGCTTCAACGGGACCATCCCCATACCGCATGAGAGCGTTCCCCGGGTCTGTCGATCAGGGCGCGCACGAACGCCCGGAGCATAGGGCCGGTCGGGCCGTGGACCGGCGCGCGTTCGTGCGCTGGGCGATCGCCGCGGCGGCCGCGGCGGCGGCGCTGGGCGGGCCCGGGCGCGCCCCCGCGCGCTCCCGGTGGTGGAGCAGCCTTGTGTTCGGAGTGTTCGAGAACCACGGGTTCGATGAGGTCGCGGGTCTGACCTCGCACCGGCGGCTGGCGCGTGAGGGAACGGTCCTCGCGCGGTACTTCGCCGTCGCGCACCCCTCCGGTCCCAACTACCGGGCGATGATCTCCGGCGCCACGTGGGGCAACCGGGAGACGATCGACACATTCCATCCGTCCGTCGGGAGCGAGGCGGCTGCGCAGGCCCCGCCGATTCCGACCCATGTCTACCATCTGGCCGGGGAGATCCCGCGAAAGCACAACCCGTTTGCCGATCTGCACGCGCCGCGGACCGTGGCGCGGCGCGGATTGGATGCCTTTCGGGGCGACCTCGCGGGCGCGATGCCTTCGACCGCGCTCCTCTACGTTGGGTGGGACGACCGCAACAACATGCACGACGGCTCCCCCGCGCTCGCCGACCGGAACCTCACCACGCTCCTCGACGCGCTGGCCGCTTCCTCCTGGTTTGCGCAGCCGGACGGGGAGGGGCGGTACCCCGCGTTCTTCTTCTGCTACGACGAGGATGACGGGGGCGGCGGCAACCGGGTCTTCGCGGCCCTGTGGGGGCGCGGCGTGCGCAGGGGTGTGGTGTCGCAGACCCCCTACACCCACTACAGTTTCTGCCGGACGGTCACGGACAATTGGGGGCTCGCGCCGCTCGGTGGCGCAGCCGGGGCGGCCCCAATCCAAGACGCGTGGCTGTGAGCGCCTGAGCGCGCCGCCTCGCCCTTGCCCGTGCGCAGAGGGTCGGCTATACTCAAACCCGACTCTCCGCGCCGGGGTAGCTCAGGTGGTAGAGCAGGGGACTGAAAATCCCCGTGTCGGCGGTTCAACTCCGTCCCCCGGCACCATATTTTTCAAGGGTTACTGCGCGACGCCTCACCCCGCGGAGCGCCCCGTTTTCGTTAGCAATTCATTAGCAACGGCCGCGGCCTGCTCCTGGGCCCGCGCCACGGCGTGGGCGTAGGTCGAGAGCATGAACGACACGCTGCTGTGCCCCAGGCGATCGGCCACGGTCCGGGCGTCGACGCCGCCGGCAACGAGCGCCGTCGCATGAAAGTGGCGCATGTCGTGGATCCGGGTGTGCGGAAGGCCGAGCCGCTCGAGACGCGGCGAGTGGTCCCGGTTCCAGAGGTTGGCGGGGTTGAGCGGCCGTCCGCGAGGGCCGCAGAACAGCAGCCCGGCATCGCGGAACTTCGGCCCGAGCCGGAGCCTCCGCTCCTTCTTCCACACGAGCGCCGCGCGGATCGCCTCGACCGCCACGGGCGGTAGGAGGACGATCCTGCGGCCGCGCACCGTTTTC
>DATHLI010000301.1:0-2187 GCA_035488355.1 bacterium
CCTGGGGAGCCAATACTTGAGAAACCTGGATCCCGACGACCTGCCGGCGTTCGAACTGGTCCGCGTGCAGATCCTGGAAGAGCTGCGGCGGACGCTCCGGCCGGAGTTCCTCAACCGGATCGACGAGATCATCGTCTTCCATCCGCTCAGCCGGGCCGACCTGGAGCGCATCGTCGACCTGCAGCTGGCGGGCCTGACCGCCCGTCTGGCCGCGCGTGGGATCCGGCTCGAGGTCACGAAGGAGGCCAAGGTCTTCCTGGCCCGAGAGGGATACAATCCCGATTTCGGCGCCCGGCCGCTGCGGCGCCTGATCCAGCGCACCGTGGAGAACGCCGTCAGCCGCCAGCTCCTCGCGGGCGAGGTTCGGGACGGCGAGACCGTCGTCGTGGAGGCGAAGGGCGACGAGGTCGTCGTGCGCAAGGCGGCCGCCCCGAAGGCGCCGGCGAACCCGCGGAGAGGGGCCGGGTCATCCTCGAGCTCGTCGTCTTCATAAGCGGCGCGGTCCTGCTCGCCCTGGAGATCGTGGCGAGCCGGGTCGTGGCGCCGTACTTCGGCAACTCGGTCTACGTGTGGGGCAGCCTGATCGGCGTATTCCTGGCCGCCCTCAGCCTTGGGTACTACCTGGGGGGGCGCCTCAGCACCCGGTGGCCGCACCGGGGGCCCTTCCTCGCCCTCGTCTTCCTGGCAGGGGCGGCGACCTTCCCGATCCCCCATTTCGCGGACGCGGTCCTGGGTGGGATCGCCGCGCACGACTACGGGCCGCGCGGCAACCCGCTCCTCGGCAGCACGGCGCTCTTTTTCATCCCGGCCGTGCTCATGGCCACGATCTCCCCGTACGCGATCCGGCTGCGGGCGCAGTCGGTCGAGGGCGTCGGTGGGGTCGCCGGGACGCTCTACGCGCTGAGCACGCTCGGCAGCATCGCCGGCACCCTGCTGGCGGCGTTCGTCCTGATCTCCACGTTCGGGGGCAGCGCGATCATGCAACTCCTGGGGGGAACCGAGATGGCGCTGGCCGCGCTGGGGCTGGTGTGGGACCGGCGGCCGCGCGCGGCCGCCGGGGCGGCGGCGGCGGCCGGCGTCCTGCTGGTCCTCACGGCCGGTCCCCCGGCGGGCGAGAGCGGAACGGTGTTCGCCCGGGACACGGCCTACCATCGGATCACGGTGGCGGACGAGGGCCGGATCCGGTATCTGCGGCTGGACAACTACTGGCAGAGCGCCCGGGATCTGGACGCGCCCCTGCGCACCGTGTTCCCCTACACCGACTACCTCCACCTCCCCGTCCTGTTCGATCCCGGATTCCACCGGGTGCTCTTCGTCGGCATGGGGGGCGGGACCGCGCCCGGCCGGTTCCACCACGATTACCCGAACGCTGCGGTCGAGGTCGTGGAGATCGATCCCGCCGTGGCCGATGCGGCGCGGCGGTTCTTCGCCGTCCCGGACGACGCCCGCCTCCGGGTGCACGTCATGGACGGCCGCCTCTGGCTGCGCCGGGCGGCCGAGCGCTACGATCTCATCATCCTGGACGCGTACCTCATCGATACGATCCCGTTCCACCTCGCCACCCGGGAGTTCTACCAGGCCGCCGCGGCCCGGGTGAACCCGGGCGGCGTCGTGGCGAGCAACGTGATCGGCGCGGTGCGGGGCCCCGAGAGCCGGCTGTTTCGAGCGATCTACAAGACGTTCCGGTCGGCCTTCGCGCAGGTCTACGTGTTTCCCGTGGGCGGCGGGGCGCCGGCGTCGCTCCGCAACATCATCCTGGTGGGGACCGCGGGCCCGCCGCTCACCCGCGCCGAGCTGCGCGCCCGGGCAGAGGCGGCGGCGCGGCAGCGGCTGATCCGGATCGACGGGCTGGACCGGGACGCCGGCGACCTGCTGGAGGTCCCGGTTGAGACCCGCGATGTCCCGCTGCTGACCGACGACTACGCGCCGACGGACGCCCTGATCACCGCGGGCCGCTAGCTCCGCTGATCGAGGCGCAGGGAAGATCGGGGTGGTCGTGATGCCGGTGCTGAAGCTCTTCCTCGGCGACGTCGTCCGGACACGAAAGACCCATCCGTGCGGCAGCGATCAGTGGGAGATCGTGCGCCTCGGGGCGGACATCGGCATCCGCTGCCTCGGCTGCGGGCGGCATGTGCTGATGCCCAGGCCCAAGTTGGAGCGGCGGATCAAAGAGTTCGTCCGCCGCGG
>DATHLI010000302.1:0-2847 GCA_035488355.1 bacterium
GTCGGCGAAGATCTTCTTGTTGTACCAGAGCACGTTGGCCCGGTGGATGTTCACCGGCACCGACCAGATGTCGCCCTTGTACGAGAGGATGTCCAGGAGGCCGCGCGGCATGGCCGTGGTCCAGCCCTCCGCCTTGAACAGGCCGGTCAACGGCTCCATGGACCCGTTGCGCACCCAGGTATCGATGAGCTCGTGCCCGGCGTGCACCTGGAACGAGTCGGGCGGGTCGCCCCCTAGCATCCGCGTCTTCAGCACGGCCTTGGCATTGGTCCCGGCGCCGCCCGCCACCGTCGCGTTCACGATCTGGACCGCCGGGTAGCGCTCGTGGTAGATGCCGAAGACGGCGTTGAGGGCTTCCGCTTCGCCGCCCGCGGTCCACCAGGAGAAGATCTCCAGTTTCCCCGCCGGCGCCGCCTGAAGGGCCCCCAGCGTGCCGAGTCCCACGGCCGCCGCCACGGCCGACGCGATCAGGTTCCTTACCGCCCGTTTCATGGATCCGCCCCCTCCCCTCTCGGTTCCCTCGTTCGGGTGAATGATTGGCAGTCTCACGGATAGATCCCTCTCGTCATCAACGCGTCTGCCACCCGCTTGACGGCGGTGATCAGCGCGGCGGTCCGGAGTCCCACCCGCTGCTCCGAGGCCAGGGCGGCGACCCGGTTGAACGTGGAGACCATGATGCGCTCCAGATGCGCGTTGATCTCATCCTCGCTCCAGAACCAGGACTGGAGATCCTGGACCCACTCAAAGTAGGACACGGTCACCCCCCCGGCGTTCGCCAGGATGTCCGGGACGACGAGGACGCCGCGGCCGGCCAGGATCGCGTCGGCTTCGGGTGTGGTCGGACCGTTTGCCCCTTCGACGACAATGGAGGCCTGGATCCGGGCGGCGTTCTCCCCGGTGATCTGGCCTTCGATCGCGGCAGGGATGAGGAAGTCACAGGGCTGCTCGAGAACTCCGGCGTTGGAGACCGGTTCGGTGCCGGGGAACCCCTCCACCCGGCCGGTTCGCCGGGCGTGCTGCCGCACGGCGACCGGATCCAGCCCCTGGGGAGCGTAGATCCCGCCGTAGATGTCGCTCAGGGCGACGATCCTGCACCCCTGCTCGTGCATCAGCCGGGCCGTGGCCTCGCCGACGTTCCCGAAGCCCTGCACCGCCACACGGCTGCCCGCAAACGGCATCCCCCGCAGGCGCGCCGCCTCCCGCGCCGCGATCATGACCCCCCGGCCGGTGGCGTCGCTCCGGCCGACGGAGCCCCCGATAGAGATGGGTTTCCCCGTGACCACCGAAGACACCGAATAGCCGCGGTGCATGCTGTAGGTGTCCATGATCCAGGCCATCACCTGGGCGTTGGTGCCGACGTCGGGGGCGGGGATGTCGCTCTTTGGGCCCATCAGGATGCTGATCTCGGTCGCGTAGCGCCGTGTCAGCCGCTCGAGTTCGCCGGGCGAGAGCTGCCGCGGATCGCACGTGACGCCGCCTTTGGCGCCGCCGAACGGGAGATGCATCAGCGCCGATTTCCAGGTCATCCACATGGCGAGCGCCCGGACCTCGCTGAGCCGGACCTCGGGGCTGTACCGGATCCCGCCTTTGGTGGGGCCCAGGACGGGGCTGTGGTGCACGCGGTATCCCGTGAACATGCGGACCGATCCGTCGTCCATCCCCACAGGGAAGTGCACCACGAGTTCCCGGTGCGGGTAGGCCAGGCACTCGCGGATGCCGCGCTTGAGCGACAGTTGGTCCGCCGCGATCTGGAACTGCTGCAGCGCCATCTCCCAGGGGTCCTGCGGCGGCATGGGGGTACCGGAGTGTGTTCGCGGCCCCGGGGGCGCCTCCTCTCCAGAGTCGGAAAAATCGGCCGCGGCGAGCCCATCGGGAGGCCCCGCGGATCGAACAGGGAGATCGGAAGAACAGGCAGAAGAGTTGACGGCGAGTTCCCCCCGATCCATCAGCGCGTCGGGGACGCAGTGGCGCACGTCGGAGACATTCACACGAAGGCGGTGCGACGATGGAACGGATTGATGTGCTTGTCCGAGAGGACCAGGAGCATCTCATTCACCCGCTGCACCATCCCCAGGACCACCAGCACCCGCTGGTGATGGTCGAGGGCCGGGGGGCCATCCTCAAGGACGTTGAGGGACGCGAATACATCGACGGGCTGTCGTGTCTGTGGAACGTGAACGCGGGCCACGGGCGGGCGGAACTGGCGCAGGCCGCCGCCGAGCAGATGGCCCGCCTCGCGTTTGTGTCGAGCTATGCGGGCATGTCCAACATCCCCGCGGTCCACCTGGCGGAGCGCCTGGTTGCCCTGGCCTACCCCAGCACCTCGGGCGTGTACTTCACGACGGGCGGCGCGGAGTCGAACGAGTCCGCGTTCAAGATGGCCCGGTACTACTGGAAGGTCCGGGGCCGGCCGTCGAAAGTCAAGATCATCTCCCGCACGCACGCCTACCACGGCCTCACCCTGGGCGCGATGAGCGCGACCGGGATGGCGGTGTTCCACAAGATGTTCGGCCCGCTCGCCCCGGAGTTCTTGCAGATCGCCGCTCCCTATGCCTACCGTTGGCCGGGCGGCGGCGACGTCGGGATCGGGGCGGCGGACGCGCTGGAGCAGGCGATCCGGCGTGAAGGCCCCGACACCGTCGCCGCGTTCATCGCGGAACCGGTGCAGGGCGCCGGGGGGGTGATCGTCCCGCCCCCCACCTACTTCCCCCGGATCAGGGAGATCTGCGACCGGCACGATGTGCTGTTCATCGCCGACGAGGTCATCACCGGGTTCGGCCGGACCGGCAAGTGGTTTGCCCTGGGGCACTGGGGCGTGCAGCCGGATCTGGTCACGTTCGCCAAGGG
>DATHLI010000303.1:0-11957 GCA_035488355.1 bacterium
GATCCACGACGCCTACCTGGCGCAGGTGAAGGCCCCGGGCGACGTGAAGGAGCCGTGGGACTACGTCCGGATCCTGAACACCATCCCGGCAAATGAGGCGTTTCAGCCGCTGAGCGAGAATACCTGCCACATGGCGCGGTAGCGACACCCGTCCGGTCACGGGTGGGCGGGAGCGGAGGCCCCGATCCAGGGGCCTCCGCCGAGCCTCCCGGACCCCGGGGCGCCGATGGAGATCGTCCTCGTTCAGGTCTTCAATGGCCTGATCAGCGGGGCGTTCTACGCGCTCCTGAGCCTCGGGCTCGCAGTCATCTTCGGGATGCTCCGCGTGGTCAACTTCATGCACGGCGCCCTGTACATGCTTGGCGCATTCGGCGCCTACCTGCTCGGCGTCCAGTTGGGCGTCTCGTTCTGGTGGGCCCTGATCATCTCGCCGCTGGCCGTCGCCGCCGCGGGATTCGTCCTGGAGCGGGCGCTGCTCCGGCGGCTCTACGATCTCAACGTCCTCTACAACCTGCTGCTGACCTTCGGGCTGACCCTGGTCATCCAGGACGCGATGCGCCTGCGATTCGGCGTTCAAGGGGTGCCGTACAGCATCCCGGCGCAGCTGCGGGGCGCGGTCTTGATCGGCTTCATGTTCTTTCCGACCTACCGCCTGTTCGTGCTGGGGTTCTCCGTCCTGGTCTGCCTGGGCGTGTGGTGGCTCATCGAACGCACCCGGGTCGGGATGATCATCCGGGCCTCGACGGAAAACCCGGTCCTCACCCGGGCGCTCGGGGTGGACGTGGACCGGTGGATCCCCCTGGTCTTCGCCTTCGGGGTCGCGCTCGCCGGGCTGGCGGGCGTGCTGGCCGCGCCGATGCGCAACGTCTCGCCGCTGATGGGCGTGGACCTGATCATCACCACGTTTGCGATCGTGGTGATCGGCGGGATGGGATCGATCCTGGGGTCGGTGGTGACGGGGTTCTTCGTCGGGGTCCTCTCGGCCCTGGGGGCGGTGTACTATCCGCCGGCCGCGAACACGCTCGTCTTCATCGTCATGGCGGTCGTCCTGCTCCTCCGCCCCTCCGGCCTGTTCGGCAGCCCGGAGGCCGGGTGAGATGGCTCGCAGGATCGGATGGACGGCGCTGCTCGCGGCGGGCCTCCTGCTGCCGTTGCGGGTCTATCCCGTGCTGGCCGCCGACATCCTGGCCTGGGCGCTCTTTGCCACCGCCTTCGACATCATGCTCGGCTACACCGGGCTGCTGTCGTTCGGGCAGGCGGCGTTCTTCGGGGGCGGCGCCTACACGGCAGGCCTCCTGGCCCAGCGCCTCGGGGTGCCGTATCCCCTCAACGCGCTGGCCGCGGCGCTCGCGGCCGGCCTCCTCGCCCTGCCGCTGATGGGGCTGGCCATCCGGCGCCGGGGCATCTACTTCGCGATGATCACGCTGGCGTTCGGGCAGATGGTGTTCTACGTCGTCAACGAGTGGCGGTCGCTGACGGGCGGCGAGAACGGCGTTCAGGGCATCCCGCGCCAGGCCCTCGGCGGGTTCGACATCTCGTCGTCCACGGCCTACTACTACGCCGCCTTCCCGCTCGCCGTGCTGGGCCTCTTGCTGTGCTGGCGGATCGTGCGCTCGCCGTTCGGCCGGGTGTTGCTCGCCATCCGCGAAAACGACGTCCGGACCGAAACGCTGGGCTACGCGGTGTACCGGTACAAGCTGCTGGCCGCGGTGCTCTCCTGCGCCCTGTCGGGCCTGGCCGGGGGCATCTGGGTGATCAACCACGGGTTCGTGGCGCTGGACGCGGTCCATTGGACGACCTCAGGCCTGGTGGTGATCATGGTCCTGCTGGGCGGCATGGGCACGCGCCTCGGCCCGCTGGTCGGCGCCGCCCTGGTGCTCCTCCTGCGCGACTTCATCTCCACGTGGACCGACGCATGGGGAGTGGTGACCGGGACGATCTTCATCCTGGTCATCCTCATCTTCCGCCAGGGGATCGTGGGCACGATCGAACGTCTTCTGCAGGCTCGGACCAGGCCCGCCCCGGCGACGGTCCCGGCGGTCGAAGAGATCGCGTCCCCCCACGGCAGCTGACGGGCGTGTGCCCCTCAGGGCCCGGTGAAGTTGCCGAAGCCTGAGGGGCCATTCCCCACCGCCACCGGGCCGGCCGTCACGGTGTTCGTTGCGGTGTCGATCACCGACACAGTGTTGTCCCAGGAGTTCACCACATAGACGGCTGTCCCGTCCCGGGTCACCGCCACGCCGATGGGGTGGCTTCCCACCGCCACCGTCGTGATCACCCCGTACGACACCGCGTCGATCACGGTCACGGTGCCGTCGCCGTTATTGGCCACGTACACGCGTGTCCCGTCCGGGCTCACCGCCGCGCCCATGGGGTAGTGGCCCACATGCGTCAGGTCCCACACCACGTTATCCGATGTATAGATGACCGACACGGTGCCGTCGCCGGAGTTTGTCACACACACGCGTGCTCCGTCCGGCCTCACCACCACACCGATGGGGGCGTTCCCCACCTTCGCCGTGGCCATCACCGTGTTCGTCGCCGTGTCGATCACCGACACGGTGTTCTCGTGCCTGTTCGCCACGTACACCCGTGTCCCGTCCGGGGTCACCGCCACACCGAAGGGACCCGCCCCCACCGGCACCGTGGATACCATCGTGTTCGTCGCCGTGTCGATCACCGACACGGTGTTATCGTCGCCGTTCGTCACGTACACGCGCGTCCCGTCCGGGCTCACCGCCGCGCCGGTGGGGCCATGCCCCACAGGCACCGTGACCGCCACTGTGTTCGTCGCCGTGTCGATCACCGACACGGTGTTATCGTTGTAGTTCGGGACGTACGCGGCCGTCCCGTTCGGGGTGACCACCACGCCGATGGGGAGGCTCCCCACCGCCACCGTGGCCCCGACCGTGTTCGTGGAGACGTCGAGGACGGACACGTCGTTGCCCATTTCGTTGTTGATGTACGCAAACGGAGCGGCACCGGCCCCAGCCGCTCCCGCAAAGACGACCGCTCCCGCCAGCCACAGCGCCGGCCGCAGTCCCCTCATGTTTCGCCCCCCTCTTTACCAGATCACACTCCAATGGTCAACTGGTTTCGCCCCTGATCGGAATCCGGTAAAAGATGGAAGCCCGCCCGAGGAAATACCTTATCGGGCATCCACGCGGGACAGCGCCTGATCCCCATTCCCGACGTCGGGGCGCCTGCGTGGGTCGCTTGCCTGGGTAGGGTGACGAGGACCTATTCCATACGCCCCGTGATCGTACGGAAGATCAGGACACCGCCGCTGAACCACACGCCGGCGAAAAATGCCAATGCACCGGTCCCCACCGGATCGCGCAATGAGGAAGCGCGCTGCAGGCGGAGCGCGCCTTCACGGCATAAGAATGCAGAGAGAACGAGCAAGAGCACCACCACAGGCCATGCCCGGACGAACATAGCCGGAAGCGGCAGCAAGAGCATCCCGGAAACGAAGAGCGCAACGACTGCGCCGGTGATCTCCACGCGCATGCCCGTCCACCCTGTGAGGAGCGGGCGGGCGAACGCGTGCGCGACAGGGACAGCGGGCGCGGACTGAGAATGAAGAACCCCCTGGGGCCGTATCATCACAGGCCCGCGTCGATTGAGCAGCGCGCCTTCGGCTTCATATCTCGCAGCGGGGAGGAACGCCATGCCGAGAGACCCTGAGCAGTCGATCAAGGACGCGGTCTCTGCCGCGAAGCTCATGACCTACACCCGCGAGATCTCGCGCTGGGTCCGGCTCTCCGGCAGCGATGAGGAGCGGCTGGCTTTCGATTATCTCGAGGCAATCCTCAAGGAGTTCGGGCTCGCGGTGCGGCGGTACCAGCACGACGCGCTGGTCTCGTGGCCCGGGAACGCGTCGGTCGAGGTCACCGGCGCCGGAGCCCGGCGGGTGGAGTGCATCACCCACGCCTTCTCCGCGTCGACCCCGGCGTCCGGGCTCGAAGGACAGGTGGTGGACGCGGGCCGCGAGCCCCTCGGCCAGAGCGTCCGCGGCAAGATCGCGCTGGTCGACGGCCTCGCCTC
Organism: bacterium; assembly: GCA_035488355.1. Taxonomy (GTDB): domain Bacteria; phylum Sysuimicrobiota; class Sysuimicrobiia; order Sysuimicrobiales; family Segetimicrobiaceae; genus Segetimicrobium. Next base: position 4,048 of record DATHLI010000303.1, read on the forward strand.
CCCGGCCCGCGCCCGCGCCGCGGAGCAGGGCGGCGCCGCCGGATTGATCTTCATCAACCCTCCCGAGCTGCACGAGATGATTATCTCCGCCGTCTGGGGCTCGCCCACCCCGGAAAGCGTCGGTGCGCTCCCCAAGATCGTCGCGGTCTCGATCCGCCAGCAGGACGGAGGCGAGCTCCGGGCTCAGGCGCAGCGGGGGGATCTCCGCGTCCGCCTGCACGCGGCCGTCGATACCCGCTGGCGCAAGACGCCGCTCCTGGTGGCGGACCTCGCGGGGCAGGAAGAACCCGACCGATTCGTCCTGTTCAGCGGTCACGTGGACTCGTGGCACCACGGAGCGATGGACAATGGAAGCGCCAACGCGGTGATGGTGGAGATGGCGCGCCTCTTCAGCCGGCGTCAGAAGCGGCTGCGGCGCGGCGTCCGGTTCGCGTTCTGGTCCGGCCACTCGCACGGCCGGTACTCGGGCTCCACATGGTACGCCGATACCCACTGGGACGATCTGTACCGGCACGCCGTGCTCCACCTCAACGTGGACTCCACCGGCGGCATGGGGGCGACGCTGCTGAGCGAGGCCTTGACGATGGCGGAGACATGGGCGCTGGCGGCCCGGTGCATCAAGGATGTGACCGGCCAGGACCTGCAGCGGAGGCGGATCACCCGCATGGGCGACCAGTCGTTTTGGGGGATCGGGCTGCCCTCGATGTTCGTCGACGTCTCCGCGCAGCCCCCCGGCGAGTCCGCCACCGGCGCCGCGCTCAAGTCGTTAACCGGCGGCACCGCCCACCACGGCGGGTTGGGGTGGTGGTGGCACACCACCGAAGACACGCTGGACAAGATCGACAAGGCGAACCTCCACCGCGACGCGCAGGTGTACGCGCTCGCCCTGTGGCGGTGGTGCACCGCGCCGGTCCTCCCGCTCGATTACCGGGAGACCGCGGCCGAACTGCGGGAGACGCTCCGCGGGATCCAGGAGGCCGCGGGCGATTCGTTCGATATGCGGCCGCCGCTGGGGGCGGTGGAACGCTTTACCGCGGCGGCCGGGCGCCTGCACGCGGCAGCCGAGCGCATCGGGGGCGGCCTGCACGGACGCGGCACCAAGAAGCAGCGCGAGGCGTCCGCCGCCATCAACAGCGCGCTGATGCTGATCGGCCGGGCGCTGATCCCGATCAATTACACCGCAACCGGGCCGTTCGATCACGATCCCGCGCTGCCGGTCCAGCCGGTCCCGGTGCTGCAGCCGGCGGCGCGCCTCAGGACGACGGCGCAGGGGAGCGACGAATCCCTGACGCTCCTGACCCGGCTGACGCGTGAGCGCAACAAGGTCACCCATGCCATCGACACGGCGACGGAGATCATCGAGCGGACCCTCGAGCGGATCGGCGAGCGGCAGTGACGACTTGGCTGTGATGGACGATCAGGACAGCGGGTCGACGTCGTGCGGCATGCCTTCCCGGACCCCGGCGTCCGTGACGCGGATGAAGCGGGCGTTGGCGCGCAGCTCGGCGAGCGTGGTCGCGCCGCAGTAGCTCATGCCCGACCGCAGCCCGCCGACGAGTTGGGTCAGCACCGCCGCCGCCTTGCCGCGGTGCGGGACCATCGCCTCGATCCCCTCGGGAACGATCTCGGAGAGCAGCTCGTCCTCGTGCGGCATGTCGCGTCGCTCCGCGGAAGTCCACAGGCTGGCCATGCCCCGGTAGACCTTGTACTGACGGCCGTTCCGGGTGACGGACACCCCAGGGCTCTCTTCGGTTCCGGCGAGCAGGTTCCCGAGCATGGCGGTCTCGGCGCCGGCGGCCAGGGCTTTCACCAGATCCCCCGAGCCGCGGATCCCGCCGTCGGCGATGATCGGCACGCCGGCCTCCGCCGCCGCCTCGGCGCAATTCAAAATCGCGGTCAGCTGCGGCACGCCGGCCCCCGTGACCACCCGGGTCGTGCAGGTGGAGCCGGGGCCGACGCCGACCTTCACGCCGTCCACCCCGCAGGCGATGAGGTCGCGGGTGCCTTCGGCCGTGGCGATGTTGCCGGCGATCAAGGGCACGTCCGGACACCGGGCGCGGACGGCTTCCACGGTCGCAAACGCGAGGTCGGAGTGGCCGTGGGCGATGTCGATCACGAGGACGTCCACTTCTTCATTCACCAGCGCCTCGGCGCGCTCGAGGTAATCGCCGCGCACCCCGATCGCCGCACCCACCCGCAGCCGGCCCTTTTGATCTTTCGTCGCGTCCGGATACCGCAGCCGGCTGCGAATGTCACGGCTGGTCACCAGCCCCACCAGCCGTCCCTCCGCATCGACGAGCGGGAGTTTCTCGATCCGGCGGCGGTGCAGGATCTCCTTGGCCTCCTCGATGGGGGTACCGGCGGGCGCGGTGACCAGCCGAGCCCGGGGGGTCATGGCCGCCGTGATCGGGCGGTTGAGCTCCTCTTCGAACAGGACGTCCCGCGCGGTGACGATGCCGAGCAGGCGGCGGTCGCGGTCGATCACCAGGATGCCGGCGGACCCGTGCTCCTCCATGAACGCGGCGGCGTGGCCGATCGTGGCCTCAGGACCGACCGTGTAGGGCGTGTCGATGACCACGCTCTCGGCGCGCTTGACCCGCCGGACCTCGGCAACGTGGTCCGCGATGGGAAGAAACCGGTGGATGATCCCGATGCCGCCCTCGCGGGCGATGACGCTGGCCATCGCCGCCTCGGTCACCGTGTCCATGCTCGCGCTGACGATAGGGATCGCCAGTTCGATACCGCGGCACAGCCGCGTCCGGGTGTTGATCTGGCGGCGTGTGCTGACGCCGGACCGCTGCGGCACCAGCAGCACGTCGTCGAACGTCAGTCCGATCTCGAGTGGGTCTGCCATCCCAACGCCACGATACCACGGCGCATGCTCGGATAAAAGGGTAAAAATAGACGCGTGAGGGCGATGCACCCCGCGCGGGCTCTGGGAGGACAGCGGTCGATGGAGCGGGAACGGCGATCCGGCACATTTGCCGCCCTCCGCCACCGGAACTTCCGTCTCTTCTTCATCGGACAGACGATCTCGCTGGTCGGCACTTGGATGCAGCGGATCGCCCAGGCCTGGCTCGTGCTCCAGATCACCGACTCGCCGTTCCTGCTGGGCCTCGTGAGCGCGCTGCAGTGGCTCCCCGTGCTCTGCCTCTCGCTAATCGGCGGCGCCGTGGCCGACCGCGTCAGCAAGCGCAATCTGATCGTCGTCACCCAGCTGGCCAAGATGGTGCAGGCGCTGGTCCTCGGCGCGCTGGTCATCACGGGGACGGTCCGATTCTGGCACGTGGCGCTCATGGCGGCGATCCTCGGCACGGCGCATGCCTTCGACCAGCCGGCCCGCCAGGCGTTCCTCTCCGAAATGGTCGAAGGGACCGACGTCATGAACGCCGTTGCGCTCAATTCCACCGTGGTCAACGTCGCGCGGCTGCTCGGCCCCGCGGTCGCCGGCGCGACCATTGCCTGGGTGGGCATGGCGTGGGCATTCGTTGTGAACGGCCTGAGCTTCATCCCGGTGATCGTGGGACTGTTCCTGATGCGGGTCCGGCCCGCCCCCGCGGTGGGCGCGCCGGCGGGGATCCTCGCCCACCTGCGGGAGAGCGTCGCGTACTTCGCCGAGGCTCCGGCGGCGCTGCAGATCATCATCCTGCTCGCCGTGCAGAGCATCTTCCTCAACAACTTCACGAACCTCACCACGGTGTTCGCCAAGGACGTGCTGCACATGCAGGCCACGGGGTTCGGCCTGCTGGTGTCCGTCCAGGGCGCCGGGGCCCTGATCGGCGCACTTGCGGTCGCGTCGCTCAGCCACCTGGGGCCCCGGCCGGTCTATCTGTTCGGCGGCGCCCTGGTCCTGGATCTCTCGAGCGTCGCGCTCGCCGCCACCCATAATTTCCCCCTCGCGGCCACCGCGCTGGGCGTGGCCGGAGCCAGCTGGGTCGTGTTCACCGCCACGGTGAATTCCACGCTCCAACTCGACGCCCCCGACCAGCTGCGGGGGCGGGTGATGGCGGTCTACACGCTCGTGCTGGGCGGGATGAACCCATTGGGGGCGCTCGTCAGCGGGACGCTTGCCCAGATCTGGGGCGCTTCGGGCGCGTTCGGCATCGGCGGGCTGGCGGGGCTTGCGGCCGTGGGCGCCGTCGCGCATTGGCGCCTGCGGGCCGCGCGGGAGGCCTCGTCGTTCCGGGCCGGCGACGCGCCCGCCGGCGCGCCGGCAGGAGAAGGCGGTGAAGGATAGATGAGGGACCAACGATGCTATGATGAGTGAGTGACCGGCACCGCACGGCCCCCCGGAGCACCGCCGCCGGAGGCGCGGGAGCGGCGGCGGCCCGGGACGTTTGCCGCCCTCCGCCACCGGAATTTTCGCCTCTTCTTCATCGGGCAGATGATCTCGCTCGTCGGCACCTGGATGCAGCGGATCGCCCAGGCGTGGCTCGTCCTCCAGATCACCGACTCGCCGTTCCTGCTGGGACTCGTGGGCGCGCTGCAGTGGCTGCCCGTCCTCTGCCTGGCGCTGGTCGGCGGCGCCATCGCGGACCGCGTCAGCAAGCGCAACGTGATCGTCGTGACCCAGACGGTTCAGATGCTGCAGGCGCTGGTCCTCGGCGTCCTGATCCTTACCGGGACGGTCCGGTTCTGGCACGTGGCGGTGCTGGCGACGGTGCTTGGCGCGGCGCAGGCGTTCGACATCCCCGCCCGTCAGGCGTTCATCTTCGAGATGGTCGAGGGGACCGATATCCTGAACGCGGTCGCGCTGAACTCCACCATCGTCAATGTCGCCCGGCTGCTCGGCCCCGCGATCGCCGGCGCCGCCATCACCTGGGTGGGCATGGCGTGGGCGTTCCTCGCCAACGGCCTGAGCTTCATCCCGGTGATCCTGGCCCTACTGCTGATGCGGGTCCGGCCCGCGCGGATTGTGCACGTGACCGGCGGGATCCTCGCCGAGTTGCGGGAAGGGCTGGTCTATCTCGCCCGGACACCGCTCGCGCTGCAGATCACCGTCCTGCTCGCCGCAGAGAGCATCTTTGTGATGAACTTCACCATCCTCGCCACGGTGTTCGCCAAGGACGTGCTGCGGATGCAGGCCGCGCAGTTCGGCCTGCTGATGTCCGCTCAGGGCGCCGGGGCGCTGGTGGGGGCGATCACGGTCGCGTCGCTCAGTCACCTGGGACCCCACCCGGGATTCCTGTTCGGGGGGGCGCTCGTCCTGACGCTCGCCAACATCGCGCTCGGCGCGATCCACCAGTTCCACGCTGCCGCCGTCGTGCTCGGCGTCGCCGGCGCCAGCATGGTCGTGTTCACGGCCACGGTGAACACGACGCTTCAGCTCGGCACCCCCGACCGGCTGCGGGGGAGGGTGATGGCGGTGTACTCGCTCGTGATGGGCGGCATGACACCCGTGGGAGCGCTGGTGAGCGGAACGCTGGCTCAGATCTGGGGCGCCCCGGGCGCGTTCGGCATCGGCGGCCTGGCGGGGCTCGCGGCCTTGGGCGCGGTCGCGCGCTGGCGCCTGCGCACGGCGCTGCAGGAGTCGCCGTCCGCGGCCGGCCCCGCCCCCCTCTCGGACGCGGGGGGAGGCGGCGGCAACGGGGAGACGGGAGGCCGGTAGCCGAGGGGTCTTCGCCCCTGCTCCGATGGGAATAGAGAGAAGCAGGACATCCCACCGGGGCAACCAGCGATGCCGATGAGAGACTGTACAACCTCTATGCGATCGCCCTCTATGCGATCGCCCCCTATGGATTGCACATCGACTATGGGTGGATTCGGAACCTGATCAGGCCCGCTGGGATCGCTGCAACCATAGGAAGGGTGCGTCGTGCGCCGGGATCAAGCAAAAATGACGGAGCTTCGGAAGCGGTGGAACCTGGGAGTGTATTCCTTTTCTGCCTCTCTCGGCTGGTTCAAGATTTACTCACCGGAGTGGTATCGGCGGTGGCGGGCCTTGAATTTCTACTTCCTCATGATTGTATCGGTTTTTTTAATGGTGAGCGGAGCTTTGCAGTGGCTGCGCGGTGAATGGCTGTCTGGAGCGGCTTTGTGGATTTGTGCGCTGCTCCTCGCCGGTCTGACGCTGCGGCTGGCGCGGCGACCGGAGTGAGAAGGATCAACGGTACTTGTGGGCCACGACCTTCGGCTGGAGGAAGTTCAGCAGATACTCCGGCCCGCCGGCCTTGCTGTCGGTGCCCGACATGTTGAACCCGCCGAACGGGTGGGTCCCCACGAGCGCGCCGGTGGACTTCCGGTTGAGATAGAGGTTGCCGCACATGAGCTCCCGCCGGGCCTTCGCCAGCTTCTCCGGGTTCAAGGTGTAGACCGACCCCGTCAGCCCGTACGCGGTGCCGTTGGCGATCCGGATCGCGTCGTCGAAATCGCGGGCGGGGATCGCCGCGACGACCGGGCCGAAAATCTCCTCCTGCGCGATCCGGGCATCCGGCCGGACGTCGATAATGACCGTCGGCGCGATATAGTGGCCGCCCTCCCGCGCCCGGCCGCCGCCGGCCGCGAGACGTCCCTCTCGCTTCCCGATCTCGATGTACTCGAGCACCTTCTGCTCGGCGCGGGCGTTGATCACCGGCCCCGCCGGAAAGTTCTCGGGCGCCGGACCGACCTCGAGCTGGCGGACCCGCTCGGCGATCATCTCGACGACCTCGCCGTACACCTTGGGCGTCACCACCACGCGGGAGCCCGCGGAGCACTTTTGCCCCTGGTACCCGTACCCGGAGGCCACGACCCCCGCGACCGCCTCGTCCAGCGCGGCCTCGTCATCGACGATGACGGCGTTCTTGCCGCCCATCTCGGCGATGATCCGCTTGAGCCAGATCTGACCGGGAGGCGTGTGGGCCGCGAGCTCGAAGAGGTGCGTCCCGACGTCGCGCGACCCGGTGAACGCGATCATCCGCACCTTGGGGTGCGCGACCAGCGCCTCTCCGACGGCCCCGCCCGGGCCGGCGATCACGTTCAGCACGCCCGGCGGAAGGCCGGCCTCGGTGAGCGCGTCCGCGATCGCGTGGGCCGTCGCGACCGAGTCGCTCGCGGGCTTCATCACCACCGTGTTGCCGCAGACGATCGCGCCGAGCGCCATCCCCGCCGGGATCGCCAGGGGGAAGTTCCACGGGGAGATGACCGCCACCACGCCCAGGGGAAGGTACAGATATTCGCTCATCTCGCCCGGGATTGGAGGGAGCGGCCGCCCGGGAGCGTACCGGAGGATCTCGCGGGCGTAGTATTCGGCGAAATCGATCGCCTCGGCGACGTCCGCATCGGCCTCCGTCCAGTTCTTGCCCACCTCGTAGATCATCCACGCCGCGGCGTCCATGCGGCGGCGCCTGAGGAGGTTCGCCGCCCGCATCAAGAGCGCCGCCCGCTCCTCGGCCGGGACCCAGCGCCACGACTCGAAGGCGGTGAGCGCAGCGGCGACCGCGGCCTCCACCTCACGCGCGCCGGCCTGGTGGACGACCGCCACCACCGTGTCGGCTTGAGAGGGGTTCTGCGTCCGAAACGTCTCGCCGGTCCTCACGGCCCGGCCGCCGATCAGCAGCGGAAACTCGCGGCCCAGCGCCGCCCCGACGGAGCGCAGCGCCTCCTCCATGGCCTGGCGGCCCGGGCCCTTCGTGAACTCCGCGAGCGGCTCGTTGCGGAACTCCGGCGGCGTCATCACGGCCCGTGCCTCATGACAGCGCGGCGAGCGCGCGGGCGATCCGGTCGATGCCCTCCTCGATCCGCGGCAGCGAGGTGGCGTACGAGAAGCGGAGAAAGCCCGGCCCCTCGAACGCCTCGCCCGGAACGGCGGCGACGTGCGCCTTCTCGAGCAGGAACTCGCACAGCGCGACTGAGGTGGCGGGCCCGCCGGGCCGGCCCAAGAGCCCGCGCACGTCCGGGAACGCGTAGAACGCGCCACGAGGCGTTGCGCA
>DATHLI010000304.1:0-1798 GCA_035488355.1 bacterium
CGCTGGCGAGGGCCATCCCCCACACCACGGCCCGGGACCGGCCGGCCCGGTCGGCCAGCCGCCCGCCCGGGATCGAGGCCAGCGCGACCGCCAGGACCATCACCAGAAACAGCGACCCGATCCACCGGTCGCTGAGCCGGACGATGTCATGCGCGTAGATCACGAGGATGGGCGCGAGCAGGCCCACCCCGATCATCTGGACAAACGCGACGAGGAGCATCGCCCGGAACACGGGGGCGCGGACCGCCTGGACGAATCCGCCGGCCTGCGCCCCGCGCGTCCGGTGGTCGGCGAGGCGGGCGGGGTGGTCGCCGTCCCGGAAGACGAGCAGGGCGAGCCCGGCGGCGCCCAGCAGGAGCGCGCTCGCGAGATAGAAGCCGGGCGTGTAGCTGCCGAACGAACCCGAGACAAAGAGGCCCAGGCTCGGCCCGAGCGCGAGCCCCGTGAGAAAGCACATGTTCAGCGTGCCCATCGCGGTGGCGCGTTCCGCTCCTTCGGCCCGGTCGGCGATGGCCGCCGCCGCGGCCGGCCAGAGCGCGGCGCTGCCCATCCCGTCGATCAGGCGCAGCGGCACAAACAACCACGCGGATCGCAGGAGGGTCATGAGCACGGGGGCGGTGCTGCTGAGGAGGAGCCCCCCGACGATCACCGGGCGGCTCCCAATCCTGTCGGCGAGGCTCCCCCAGGTGGTCTTGAACACCGTCTCCACCGCGGCGAAGGTCGCCACCACGACGCCGATCAGCGTGGCGCTCGCCCCCAGGCGCCCTTTGAGGTACAGCGGCAGCAGCGGGATCACCGTCGCGAACCCGAGCTCCGCCACGCCGACGACCGCGGCCACACGAAACAGCGCGCGGTTGATCCCGTACCAGCGAGCTCCCGCCAGCCTACTCCACCCGGGCGCGCTCCGACTTCCCGGCCGGTGTCCCCAGCCGGACCAGCATGACCTCCCTCGCCCGCGCGGCGTTGGCGTCGAGCAGCGGCGCGAGCGTGAACCCCGGGTGGCGCCGGCTCACCGCTTCCGCGATGAGGCGGTCGGCGAAGGCCGGATTCTTCGGCAGCAGGGGACCGTGCAGGTACGTACCGTACACCCGGCGGTCGGTGGCGCCTTCCCATCCGTCTTCGCCGTTGTTGCCGAAGCCCGTGCGCACGCGCCCGAGCGGGCGCGCTCCCGGCCCGAGGCGCGTCCGGCCTCCGTGGTTCTCGAACCCGATCAGCGGGGCGTCCATCCCCTCGACCTCGATCACCAGGTTGCCGATCAGCCGCCGGGCGGCCGGCCCCGGGTGCTCCGTCCAGAGATCGAGCAGGCCCACCCCCGGCAGGTCCTCACCTTCGGCCGGCCGGTAGTAGCGGCCCACCAGCTGGTAGCCTCCGCACACGGCCAGGACCACGGCTCCGTCGGCGACCGCATCCTGGAGCGGCCCGCGCTTGTGCCGGCAGAGATCGTCCGCGGCGATCCGCTGCTGGCGGTCCTCGCCGCCGCCGATGAAGAAGAAGTCCGCGCCGACCGGGTCGAGCGGCTCGCCGAGCCCCACGCTGGTCACCGCGACCGGAAGCCCGCGCCAGCGCGCCCGCTGGGTCAGCACCATGATGTTCCCGCGGTCTCCGTACAGGTTCAGGAGATCGGGGTAGAGATGGCAGATGCGCAGCGCGGGACCATCCGTCAATGCTCCCAGAACCTCCCCACCGCTCCCCATCGCTGCAGCACCTCCCGGAGCGCCAGCATCGCGGTGTAGGTGGGGAGCACGAAGAGCGGCCGGCCGGCGGCGCGCGCCAGCGCGGCGCGCAGCGCGGGCTCGTA
>DATHLI010000305.1:0-11378 GCA_035488355.1 bacterium
GTGGATCGCGTGCTGGGCGGCGGGCTGGTGCCGGGGTCGCTCGTGCTCCTCGGCGGCGATCCGGGCATCGGAAAGTCCACGCTGGCGCTTCAGGTCGCGCACCACCTCGCCCCCACCCGGACGGTCCTCTACGTGTCCGGCGAGGAGTCGGTCCGGCAGACGAAGATGCGGGCGGCGAGGCTGGGGATCGACGCGCCCCGCCTCCTCGTGCTTGCCGAGACCAATCTCGAGGAGATCACCGCGCACGTCTCGGAGGCGCAGCCCACCCTGGTCGTGATCGATTCGATCCAGACCATTTATCGCCCCGACCTGCCGGCGGCGCCGGGGAGCGTCGGCCAGATCCGGGAGTGTACGGGCGATCTGCTCCGTGTCGCCAAATCGGACGGCGGGCCCGCGATCCTGATCGTCGGCCATGTCACCAAGGAGGGGGCGATCGCCGGTCCGCGGGTCCTCGAGCACATGGTGGATACCGTGCTGTACTTTGAAGGCGAGCGTCATCACGCCTACCGCCTGCTGAGAGTGACGAAAAACCGCTTCGGGTCGACGAACGAGATCGGGATCTTTTCCATGAGCGGCCGCGGGCTCGCCGAGGTGTCGGATCCATCGGCGCTGTTCCTCTCCGAGCGCCCGCTCGACGCCCCGGGCTCGGTCGTCGTCTGCGCCGTGGAAGGGTCGCGGCCGCTGCTCCTCGAGGTCCAGGCGCTCGTCACCCGGACCCCGTTCGGCCTGCCCCGCCGGACGGCGGCCGGGGTGGACACCAACCGGATGCTGCTGCTCCTGGCCGTCCTGGAAAAGCGGGCGGGATTGCATCTGGCCACCTTCGACGTCTACGTGAGCGTTGCGGGCGGAGTCCAGGTGGAAGAGCCGGCGGTGGATCTGGGGGTCGCCCTCGCGGTCGCGAGCTCCCACCGCGAGCGCCCGGCGGATCCCGGAACGGTCGTGGTCGGCGAAGTGGGGCTCGGCGGAGAGATCCGGGCGGTGAGCCGGATCGGCGGCCGGGTCGCGGAGGCGGCGAAGCTCGGGTTCCGGCGGGTCATCCTGCCGCGCGCCAACCTGGCGGGGATCGAGGATCGCGGAGGGCTGGAGCTCGCCGGCGTGGCGGACATCCGGGAGGCCCTGGACCTGCTGATCGGCTAGCGCGCCGGACACGCCGGCGCCGCGCGAGGCCCCCGAGGACTCCCCGAAGGCGGCAGAGAAGCGTCCTGCCAGGGGGGTGACGAGATGCGACAGCGGTGGGCCCGCGCCGCGGCGGCTGCGTGCACGATCCTCTTCCTTGCAGGAGCGGCCGGCCCGAGCGCCTCAGCTCAGGCCCGCATCCCCAACCCCGACACACTGTTCTACGGCGTCTACTGGGAGCCCGTGAACCTGGACCCGCACGCCATCACCGACTTTGGGTCCATGTGGATGCTCGACAACACGTATGAGCCGCTCGTCCGGTACCGGACCAAGGAGGTCGATGGGAAGACCGTCGGCACGGCCGAGGTCCAGCCGCACCTCGCCGAACGCGTGGAGGTCTCCAAGGACCGCAAGAGCTACACGTTCAGGCTGCGCCGGGGCGTGAAATTCCACTCCGGCGACGAGGTCACCGCCGAGGCGGTCCGGTACTCGATCAACCGCGTGCTGACGATCAACCTCGGCCCGGCCACGCTGCTCTCCCAGTGCATCGACGCCGGCAGCACCCAGGTGGTCGACCCCTTGACGGTGCGCATCACCCTCCGGCGGGCGTGCCCCTACTTTCTCCAGCTGCTGGCCGCGACGAACACCGGGGCGATCGTCAATCCGCGGACGATCGACGCCCACGGCGGCGTCCAGGCCGGGAAGTTCAACGAGTGGATGTCCCGGAACATCGACGGGACCGGCCCCTTCAAGTGGGGGCGCTGGTCGGCCGGCGAGTCTTTTGAGCTGGCCGCCAACGACCAGTATTGGGGCGGCGCCCCGAAACTGCGGCGGATCGTCTTTCGCGTGCTCAAGGATTTCGCCACCCAGCTCCTCCTGCTGCAGCGGGGGGATCTGGATATCGTCTACCGGCTCCCCCCCGACATGACGGTGAAGCTGATCGGCTCCAAGGAGATCATCATCAACCGCGAAAACGCGACCGGCATGCACCAGGTCTACATGCAGACGAAGATGAAGCCGTTCGACGACGTCCGCGTGCGGCGCGCGATGGCCTACGCGATCGACCCCTATGCCGTCAACCGGGCCGCCGCGTTCGGCCTGGCCACGGCTGCCAGGAGCCTGCTCCCCAGCGCGCTGGAGGGATGGACCGGCGACCTGTGGGCGTATACCTACAACCCGGCCCGCGCGCGCGCCCTCCTCGCAGAAGCCGGCTACCCGGCCGGATTCAAGGTGAGCCTGAACTACAACAGCGGCAACACGGAGCGCGAGCAGACCAGCATCGCCGTGCAGGCGATGCTGCGCAAGGTGGGCGTCGCGGCCGAGGTCGCTGCTCTGCCGTGGGGCACCTTCGTCACCAACTACGAGGGCGGCAAGATGCCCATGTTCGTGTCGAGCAGCCTCGATCTGCCCATTGTCGAGAAGTACCTCATCACGCAGTTCCACTCCACGAGCGCGGGCGCCAAGGGCAATTACGCCTTCTACGCCAACCCCAAGGTGGACTCGCTCATCGACCGGCTCCTCGGCGCGTCGGATCTTGCGGAGCGCAGGCAGATCATCGCGGGCGTGCAGACACTGGTCAACGCGGATGTCCCCAGTGTTCCCATCTACGACACGCTGCTGATGTACGCCCAGCGCTCATGGGTGAAGGGGTGGGTGCTGTACCCATCGGGCAACTGGTATTTCGCCAGGGTGGAGAAGCGGCTCTAGGGCCCGGGGGGATGCGGCCTGCTCCGGTTCGTTGCGCGGCGGATCCTCGCGTTCCCGCCCATTCTGCTGGGCATCACGCTGGCGACGTTTCTCCTGCTGCACGTGGTTCCCGGGGATCCCGCGCGCCTGTATCTTGGGGAGGCCGCCGCGGGCGACCAGGTTGTCGAGGCCCTGCACCGTCAGTGGGGGCTGGACCGGCCCCTGCCCGCTCAGTACGCCTACTACGTGCGCAACCTGGTGCAGGGAAATCTCGGGTTCTCGATCCACTCGGGCCGCCCGGTTGCTGAAGACCTCACGCACTTTCTGCCCGCGACGGCAGAGCTGAGCCTCGCCAGCTTCCTCATCGCCATCGCCATCGGGATTCCCCTGGGGGTCCTGTCGGGCGCCCGCGTCAATACGCTCGCCGATCACTCGAGCAGGGTGGGGTCCCTGCTCTTCCTCTCGATGCCGAGCTTCTGGTTTGGGCTGATCGTGATCTACGCCGGGTACTTCGTCCTCGGGTGGCTCCCCGCGCCCACCGGCCGCCTGGGGCTGACCGACGTGCCGCCGCCGACCATCACCGGCATCTACACGCTGGACAGCCTCCTCACCGGACGCCCCGCGGTGCTCGGCCCGGCCCTGTGGTACCTCCTGCCGCCGGCGGTCACCCTCGCCCTCCCGTCCATCGGGCTCGTGGTCCGGCTGGTGCGGACGAGCATCGTGGAGGTGTTGGGGCAGGACTATGTGCGGACGGCCCGGGCGAAGGGGGTGGCGACCCGGGGCGTGCTGTACCGGCATGCGTTCCGCAACGCGCTGATCCCCACGGTGACGGTGCTGGGGGTCCAGATCGGACTGCTCTTCAGCGGCAACGTCCTGGTGGAAACGGTGTTCGCCTGGCCGGGGGTCGGGTCGTATCTGGTCACATCCATCCAATGGCTGGACTATTCGGCAGTCATGGGAAGCACCTTGCTGTTCGCGGCGATCTTCGTGGCCGTGAACCTCCTCGTGGACTTGAGCTACGCGCTGCTCGATCCCCGCATTCACTATGCGTGAGGTCCCGGGACGCGCGCCGGCCGCCCCGATCGATCTGCTGCTCAGACGATTCGGCCGGAACAGCCTGTCCGTCGCGGGGCTGGCGATTATCGTGCTCTGGACCGTGGTGGGGCTGGCGTCGCCCTGGCTGTCCACCCGCGACCCGATCGAGGTCGATGTCGGCGCCCGCCTGCAGCCGCCCGGCCTCGCCCATTGGTTGGGGACCGATTTCTACGGGCGCGACGTCCTCAGCCGCATCCTCTACGGGGCGCGATACGACCTGGCGATCGCGGTGGCGGCGGTCGGGCTCGCCGCCGGCGCCGGCGTCCCGCTCGGCGTCCTGGCGGGATACTACGGGCGCCTCGTCGACGACGTCGTCATGCGCGCGTCAGACGTGCTCCTGGCGTTCCCCAGCCTCGTCCTGGCGCTGGCCCTTGCCTCGGCCCTCGGCCCCGGCCTCTGGAAGGCGATTACGGCCGTGGCCATCGTCGGCATCGCCGGCTACAGCCGGCTGGCGCGGGGATCGACGCTCGCGCTGCGCGAGGAGGCGTACGTGGAGGCGGCGCGCGCCGAGGGCGCATCGGATCCGCGCATCATGATCCGGTACATCATTCCCAATCTCATGTCGCCGATCGTGGTGCGGGCGACATTGGGCATGGGCTTCACCGTCCTGCTCGCCGCCGGGTTGAGCTTCGTCGGCCTCGGGGCGCAGCCGCCGACGCCCGAATGGGGCGCGATGATCAATGAGGGCCGCAACCAGCTCGTGACCGGCGTGTGGTGGGTCTCCACGTTCCCCGGCCTGGCGATCATGTCGGTCGTCCTGGGATTCAACCTGCTGGGGGATGGGATCCGCGACCTCATGGACCCCCGCGGGAGTGTGCGCGTGTAGACGCGCGCCCGCACACCGCGGCCGGCGGTCGAGATCGGCGGGCGGTCGAACTCAGGTGAGGTTGAAGATGCCGAGGCTCTTGATCCGGCTGTGCTGCTTCTCCAAGATTTCGTCCAGCTTGAGGTCCAGGAGGCTGCAGAGGCCCGCGGAGTAAAAGAGGGCCGATCCGATCTCGGTCTCGATGGCCTCCCGGCACCGCTCGCACAGCGACCCGGTGAGATGACTGGCCAGGAATGCCTTGAGTTCCGTCAGGCCCACATCGGACGGGAACTCCTGCTTGCTGGCGTCGATCGTGATGCAGCCGCACGAGGTCACGGCCTTTACCACGGAGCGATTGACGCGGGCGGCGGATTCCTGGAGCTTGCTCAGCACATCGAGGATGCTGCGGTGACGGATCAGATGCGCTTCGACTTGATCCTGGAAAGACGGTTCGATCCCTTTCATGCGGCGCCCGCCTCCCGTCTGGACTGTTGCGCGAACGATCGATTTCGCGAGAAGACCGGCCTCATTATAGGAACGCAGTGAGGGGATGTCAAGATTTTGCGCGCACGCCTCGGCGATCGGAGTTGCACTTTCCGGCCGATTCCCCGTGGTATAATGAACTGTCATTTATTCATCCTCCCACCCGACCATGCCGTGTGGTCGCGAATTTTGGTGAGCCGCGATGATTCGTTTCGTTCGAGCGCTCGGAGTTATCCTCGGAGGGCTGGTCGGGTACCAGATCGCCGATCTCGTCCGGAACGAGATGCTGCGCGGCGGCGGACATCCGGCGCCGCGGCTCAGCGCGCTGGTGCTCGGGATCACGCTCGGGGCCCTGATCGGCT
This sequence comes from bacterium, assembly GCA_035488355.1. GTDB lineage: Bacteria > Sysuimicrobiota > Sysuimicrobiia > Sysuimicrobiales > Segetimicrobiaceae > Segetimicrobium. Next base: position 5,548 of record DATHLI010000305.1, read on the forward strand.
GGCTGGCGGCGCCACCGGCGTGCGGCTGGTTCGTGGCGTCGATGGCGTGGGTGCTGCACCACCTCGGCAGTGTTCCGCTCCGGGACGTGCTCGCGGGCGCCGGCGGGCTGATCCTGGGGCTGCTGGTCGCGTTCCTGGTCAGCATTCCTCTGTTGGGCGTGCCGATCATCGGGCGCTACATCATCCCCTTGTCCGCGGTGCTTGTCTTTGGATATCTGGGGCTCCACCTCGGGATCCAGCGGCGGGAGGATTTCCTCGCCGCGTTCCCGCGCCTCGCCGAACGGCTGGCGGGCCGCGACCGGAAGCTGCGGCGCACCAGCGTCCCCAAGCTGCTGGACACGAGCGTCATCATCGACGGGCGGATCGCGGACATCTCGGAAACAGGCTTCCTCGAAGGGCCGATCCTCGTCCCGCGATCGGTGCTGGCGGAGCTGCAGCGCATCGCCGACGCGAGCGACCAGATCCGCAGGAACCGGGGCCGGCGGGGGCTCGATATCCTGAACACGATGCAGAAGAAGCAGCAGACGGTGCAGATCTACGAGGAGGAGGACGACTTCGCCCTGGGGCAGGTGGACGCCCAACTCGTCCGCCTGGCGCGGGCGATCGGGGCCTGGATCGTCACCAACGACTACAACCTGAACAAGATCGCGGAACTGCAGGGGGTCCGCGTCCTGAACGTCAACGAGCTGGCGAACGCGATCAAGCCGGCGATGATCCCGGGCGAAGAGCTGTCCGTGCACGTCATCAAGGACGGTAAGGAAGCCGGCCAAGGGGTGGGCTACCTCGACGACGGGACCATGATCGTCGTCGAGGGCGGCAAGCGCCACATCGGCGAGACCCTGGATACGGTCGTGACCAGCGTCCTGCAGACGGTCGCGGGCCGGATGATCTTCGCCCGCCCGAAGGCGTTGGAAAAGGACGGCGCCGCCCGGTGAACGGTGGGGTCCGGACGGCGGCCGTCGTCCCGGCCGCCGGGCGCGGCGAGCGGCTCGGAGCGGCGACCCCCAAGTCGCTGGTGATGCTTCACGGCCGCCCCCTCGTTCACCACGCGCTGACGACCCTCCAGCACGTCGATGAGATCGAGACGATCGCCGTCGTGGTCCCGCGCGATGCCGTCACGACGATCGAGGAGATGGCGCGGCGCTCGGGGCTGACCAAGGTTGCGGCGGTCGTGCCGGGGGGAGCCGACCGGCAGGCCTCCGTGGCGTGCGGGCTCAGGGCCCTCCCTCCGGGTCCGGATCTGGTGCTCGTCCACGACGGCGCCCGCCCCTTTCTCTCGCGGCCGCTGGCCTCGGAGGTGATCGCGGCCGGCGCCCGCACCGGGGCGGCGACAGCCGCCCTGCCGGTCGCCGAGACGGTCAAGCGAGGCGAGGGAGGATGGGCGCTGGAAACCCTCGACCGAGGGTCCCTCTATCGGATCCAGACCCCCCAGGCGTTTCACCGCGCGCTCCTCGAGCGCGCGCATGAGGCGGCGGCGCGGGAGGGGTTTCGCGGGTCCGACGACGCGGTGTTGGTGGAGCGATTGGGGATTCCCGTCCGGCTCGTCCCGGGCGATCCCACCAACCTGAAGGTGACCGTGCCTGAAGACCTGGCGCTGGCCGAGGCCCTGCTCGCCCGCGATGCGGATGCCGACCGTGTGGTCCGGGTGGGCGTCGGGTTCGACGCGCACCGGTTCGGCCCCGGGCGGCCCCTCGTGCTCGGCGGGGTGGAGATCCCCCACGCGCGAGGACTGGTCGGACACTCCGACGCCGATGTGATTGTGCATGCCGTGATGGACGCCCTGTTGGGCGCCGCGGGGCTCGGCGATATCGGTCACCATTTCCCGCCGACCGATCCGGATTATAAGGACGCGAACAGCCTGGCCCTCCTGGCCAGGGTCTCTGCCCTTCTCGGGGAGCGCGGGTGGCGGCCGGCACACGTCGACATCGTCGTCCTCGCGGAAGCTCCCCGGCTTGCCCCCCACGTCCCGGCGATGCGCGCGGCGATCAGCGGCGTCCTCCACGTTGCACACGATCGCGTGAACATCAAGGCCACGACGACCGAGGGGATGGGCGCCATCGGACGGGAAGAAGGCATCGCCGCGCAGGCGGTGGCCAGCCTGGAGCCTGTCCCGGCCTGGCCGCGTGGGGCCGCCGGATGACATCCGGGCCGCGCTCCGGGGACCATGACGGGAGGCTGCGCCGTCCCCATCTGATCCTGATCGAACGCCGGGCCCTCACCGAGCCCATCGTGGTCGAGACGGAGCCCGCGGGCCGCCGTCCCCGCCCGACCGGGTTCTGGCGGGGGACCGCCTTCTACCGGATCGTGCGCATCCTCGAGCGGCGTTGGGAGCGAGGCGAGTCCTACCTTCGCGTGCTGGCCGACCGGGGGTGCTTCGATCTTCACCGTGTCACCGACCTCGATCCCTGGACGTGGCGGACGGAGGGCCGGTGGGAACTGACGGCGGAGTTGACGGCTGTGCCCGTCCGGCGGCCGTTGTTCTGATCCTGTCGTCCTGCCCGCTGCCGGGGGTCGGGTGATGGCGATCCGGGTCTACAATACCCTCTCCAGGCGCGCGGAAGAGCTCGTGCCCCTCCACGCCGGCGAGGTGCGCATGTATGTCTGCGGCCCGAACCTCTACGGCCCCGCCCACGTCGGCCACGCGCTCTCCTTCCTGGTCTTCGATGTGATCCGCCGGTATCTGGAATACCGGGGCTACCGCGTCACGCTCGTCCAGAACTTCACCGATATCGAAGACCGGATCATCGAGACCGCCCGCGAGCGGGGCACCACGGTGGAGGCGCTGGCGGCGCAGTACGCGGAACGCTTCCTCCGGGAGATGGATTGGCTCGGGATCCGGCGGGCCGACCACTACCCGCGCGCGACCGCCGCGGTGCCGAAGATGCTGGAGTTGATCCAGGTCCTCGTGAATCGGGGTCTGGCCTACGCCGTCGACGGGGACGTGTTCTTCCGGGTGACGAAGTTTCCGGACTACGGCCGGCTCTCCGGCCGCTCGCTCGAAGAGATGCAGGCCGGCGCCCGCATCGACGTTGATCCGAGAAAAGAGCACCCGATGGATTTTGTCCTCTGGAAGGCGGCGAAGCCCGGGGAGCCGGCCTGGGACAGTCCCTGGGGGCGGGGCCGCCCCGGGTGGCATATCGAGTGCTCGGCGATGTCGCTGTCCCTCCTCGGCCAGCAGCTCGACATCCACGGCGGAGGCCAGGACCTCGTCTTCCCCCACCACGAGAACGAGATCGCCCAGTCCGAGGGGGTCACGGGCAAGAAGCCGTTTGTCCGCTACTGGGTGCACAACGGGCTGCTCCGTCTGTCCGAGGGCCAGGAGAAGATGACGCGCCACCTCGGGAACATCGTGACGATCGAGGCGGCCAGGGAGCGCTACCAGCCCGATGCCATCCGGCTGTTTGTGCTGTCCGCCCATTACCGCAGCCCGGCGACGTGGACCGAGGAGTCGCTCGATGCGGCCACACGGGGGGCGGAGCGGCTCCGCACCGCGGTGGAGCACGTGGAGGCCGTGCTGCGCGGGGATGGCCCCCGCGGCGGCGCGGGAGCCTCCCCCGGCCGGCCGGCCGCGCCCCGCGGCGGAGAGGCCGCGGAATCACCGGGGGATCCGGCGGGCCTGGCCCCCGCGGCCGCGGCGGCGCGGGAGGCGTTTACGGCGGCGATGGACGACGACTTCAACACGCCCAGAGCCCTTGCCGCGATCTTCGATCTGGCGACGGCGCTCAACAAGGCCGCGGACGCCGCGGCCAAGGCCGGTGGGCGCGTCCTCCCCGCGGCGCTTGCGGGGCTCCGGACCGGTCAGGACACGCTCCGCGCGCTCGCCGGCGTCCTCGGCCTCCGCCTGACGGCCGCGGTGACGGCGGAGCAGCGCAGGGCGCTCCACCGGCTCGCCCAGGAACTGGTCAAGGAACGGCCCGACCTGTTTGACGCCGCCCACCCTCTGCCGGCTCGACTTCGGGGAGGGGGGGCGGCCGAAGAGATCTCCGGGGACGACCTCGTCGCGTTGATCGCGGAGGGCCGCATGCGGGCACGGCGGCAAAAGGACTGGGCCACCAGCGACGCGATCCGGTCCCGCCTCCAGGCCGTGGGCGTGCTCCTCGAAGACGCTCCGACCGGGTGGACATGGCGGGTCCGCTGATGGCGCCCGAGGAATCCCTGGGGCCTCTGTTCGGGCGGCGGGCGGTGCTCGAGGCGCTGCGGGCCGGTCAGCCGGTCTCCCGCGTGCTGGTGGCGGGCGGTGCGGATGCCCGGGGGTCGCTCCGGGAGATCCTGCACGAAGCCCATGTTCGCCGGGTGATCGTCCAGACCGTCGACCGGCGGCGACTGGACACGCTTGCGCGCGGCATTGTCCACCAGGGGGTCGCGGCGATGGTCGCGGTCGCTCCCCTCGTGACCGTTGACGACCTCCTCCGGCGCGCCCGAGATCGCGGGGGGGCGCCGTTCTTGATCGCGCTCGACGGCGTCGAGGACCCGCACAACCTCGGCGCGGTGATCCGGACGGCGGAAGCCGCGGGCGCGCACGGCGTCATCATCCCCCGGCGCCGGGCGGCGGGGCTGAGCCCCGCGGTCGCGCGCGCCTCGGCCGGAGCGCTCGCCCACTGTCCCGTGGCGCAGGCCGGCAACCTCGTGGCCGCGCTCGGTCACCTGAAGGCGCAGGGCGTGTGGGTCGTGGGCGCGGATCCCGCGGGAGCGGAGCGATACGATGAGGTGTCCTTGGCCCCCCCGGTCGCCCTGGTGGTGGGCGGCGAGGGTCGCGGTCTCCACCGCCTGGTGCGGGAGCGGTGCGACCGTGTGGTGCGGATTCCGCTCCGAGGCCGGGTGGCGTCGCTCAACGTCTCCGTGGCCGCGGCCCTGCTGCTCTTTGAAGTGGCGCGGCATCTCCCCGCGGCCGCCGCGGGCGGCCCGGCACGCGCGGACGCCGTCTCTGCGCGGCCTGCGCGCGAGCCTTAACATTGACTTGACAGTGATGCGTTCGTATAATATGACTAGCTTGCAGGCAGCAGCCACAAGCAGCGCCCAGCGGGGCAGGCGATCGTCCGACACGACCGGGTGATCCGGCGCCCCGACGAAGAGAGTCGATGCTAACATCCGAGATGTACGAATCGTCTGACACAATCGAACATTCGGGGCGGAGGCGAGAGGCGTGGTAGTTGCGCGCAGGCCAGTCGTGCCCGTGTACCAGGAAATGGTTGATGAGCAGTTAGTGGATTGCGCCAAGAGTGGAGACGAGTTCGCCGCCGAGTTCCTCATCAACAAGTACCGCAACTTCGTCAGGGTCAAAGCCAAGGCGTACTTCCTCATCGGGGCCGATCGCGAGGACATCATCCAGGAAGGGATGATCGGGCTCTACAAGGCGATCCGGGATTTCCGGCGGGACAAGCTGTCGTCGTTTCGGGCCTTCGCCGAGTTGTGCATCACCCGCCAGATCATCACCGCGATCAAGACGGCGACCCGGCAGAAGCATATCCCGCTCAACTCGTACATCTCCCTGAACAAGCCGATCTACGATGAGGACTCCGACCGCACCCTCCTGGACGTGATCAGCAGCATCAAGGTCTCCGATCCCGAAGAACTCGTGATCAACCAGGAAGCCTCGCTCACCATGCGGGAGCGCATCCGGAAGAACTTGAGCGATCTGGAGTGCCGGGTGCTGACGGCCTATCTGGAAGGGAAATCGTACCAGGAGATGGCGACCGAGCTCCACCGCCACGTCAAGTCCATCGACAACGCCCTGCAGCGCGTCAAGCGCAAGCTCGAGCGGAACCTCGAGGGCGAGGAAGAGTAAGCGCCCCCCAACGCAGAGGCAGCGCGCGTTTCAGACGCCACCCGGT
>DATHLI010000306.1:0-13288 GCA_035488355.1 bacterium
GGGCACGGGATCAACGTCAACGAGGTCAACCCCGGGCTAATCGAGACGGACCTGACCCGGGGCTACCTCCAGAACGAGGCCAACCGGCAGTTCCGGCTGAGCCGCATCCCGATGAAGCGCATCGGCGACCCCGAGGAGATCTTCGGGGCCGTGCTGTTCCTGGCGTCGCACGACGCGCGGCTGATGACCGGGGCGAGCGTCTATGTCGACGGCGGGGTGACGATCTGGTAGGCCGCTACACCTGGGTGTACCGGAAGCAGCGCACCACGTGGTCGTTGACCATGCCCACTGCCTGCATGAATGCGTAGCAGGTCGTCGGCCCGACGAACGCGAACCCGCGCTTCTTCATCTCCTTGCTCATCTGCCGGGACTCGCTGGTCTGGCTGGGGATCTCCCGGAGCGACGTCCAGGCATTCATGATCGGCGTGCCGCCGACAAACCGCCAGACGTACTCGCTCAGGCTGCCGAACTCCTGCTGAACCTTCAGGATCGCTCTGGCGTTCGTGATCACCGAATCGATCTTGAGCCGGTTTCGGACGATCCCGGGGTTCCGCAGCAGGCTGCGCCGCATCCGGCCATCGAACCGGGCCACCTTCTCCGGGTCGAAGCCGGCGAACGCCGCCCGGTACTCCCGGCGCTTCTGGAGAATCGTCAGCCAGTTCAGGCCGGCCTGGGCGCCCTCGAGCGTCAGGAACTCGAAGAGGACTCGATCGTCGCGCACGGGCACGCCCCACTCCGCATCGTGGTAGGCCGTCATGAGCGGGCTGCCCATCGCCCAGTCGCATCGAACCTTTCCGCTGCCTCTGGGTCCCGGCACCTGGCTCAGCCCCCCGACGGCGCGCGCCGGACACACTCCATGGCCGCGTTCTCAGCCGCCGCGGGGCAGCCGGCTCAGGCGAGCGGGGCTCGCCCCCGGCGCCGCCGGACGGCAAGCCCGAGCAGGCCCAGGCTCATCAGCGCGAGGGTGGAAGGCTCGGGGACGGCACCCACAAAGCCGATCTCCGTGATCTGCGTTCCCCACATCGTCTCCAGCCCTAATCCGGTCGCGTCCTGGAACGGGACCTCCTGAACGGTCCAGAAGTCGGAAGGATTATTGGGGTCGATGGACAGCGTGCTGTAATCGCCCCAGCGCTCAGGAATCGTGGGGTCAAACGAGAGGTCCCCGAGCAGGTGAAAATTACCGGCCCCCTGCTGGAGCAGGAACGGATTGCCGCACGCGACCGCGCCTCCGGTGAGCTGGCAGGCTTCCGCGAATGCGCTGATGTAGCCGCCCGGAGCGCTCCCGAGGCCTCCGGATCGGTTGAACGCCAGGAGGATGTTGCCATTCGGATTCGCGGCGATCGAGGGGAAGAAGTAGTCGAAATTTGGATCGCTGATCGTCCCTTCATGGACCACCGTATTCGTCGCCGCATCCAAGATGACCCAGTCGATAAAATCGTGGGTCCCGAGGTTGGCCACGTGATTGTCGCTGATTGTGCGCGCTGAGAAGATGAGGTTGCCCACCTGGGACACATTCGCGCTGAAACGGTTATCTCCGGCGTCGACCACCGCCGTGCCATCCGGTTGTCTCGCGGCTCCTGGGGATCCGTCCGACGTGACGGCGATCGGAGTCGTGGCCGACAAGTGGGCGCCCGTGCCATCTGACCCGGTGATGGTTGCCCGGTAGAAGGTTCCGAATGTCGAGCCGGTGGCATCGGTCGAAAGGACCGCTCCGCTGGAGCCGTTTTGGTCGATGGCGGCTTGAAAGGTGGCGCCGCGCGTAATGGCGGGGGCGAGGTTCTCGAAACCGGTGATGTGGGTGACGGTTGGCGTCGAGGCGGTGAGATCGCTCTTGGGGATGGAGAACAAGGATGCGCCCGAGAACGCCCCGCTGCCGCTCGTGAAGTTGTTCGTGCCCACGTAGACGCCGTTGGCGTCCATCCCCAGCGTGGGGAAGTCGGCGAAACCGGAGCTGTTCCCGGGATTCTTGGGATTACTGGCATTCCCGGTAAAACTCGCGGCCTTCCAGACTCCCGTCGGGTCCGACGTGTCGGATCGGGCCACCAGAACCTTGTTGCCCGTATTGTCTACCGTGATCTGCGCCGCAAACCAGTGCCCGCTGGCGGAGTCGTAGATGATCCGAGGGTCAGACAAACCCGCGGCGATGGTACTGGGAGTGATCCCTGCGTTCGTCCAGAAGGTGGTGTCTGGGATCAGCGGCTGAGCCGGCGTGCCGTCCTTGTGATAGGTGGCAAACGCTCCATTGATGAATTCGACAAAGTGGTTGGGGCCGGCGGCGCCATTCGAGTCGGGGGGCGTCGCGGTCTCGGGGTCGGAGTTGAGATCCACCCCCGGAAAATTCTCGAGAATGCTCGTCATTGGAGCAATCGGGCCGGCCTGCGCAACGACCAAGGGAGGAAAAGCGACCCACGCCGCCACTACGGAAATGGCGAGGGCCGTCACGGTCAGCATCTTTTTCACGCGGAGTTCACCTCGGTAATACCTCACCCCTCGCCCACAAAGCCCCTTCCTTCTATGGAACGATCTTCGAATCTCCCTCGAAACGCGAACAATTGTTCGCTCCTCGGAGCCTGGAGCCCGACTACTCAATTCCTCCGTCATTGCAGGTAGTCGTCGAAGAGGTTGTTCAGTGACTCCGCGAGCGTGGGGTGGGCGAATATGCCGTCGCGCAGAGCCGTGTAGGGCATCTGCCCCATCATCGCGATCTCCATCATACTCATGAGCTCGCCCCCCGCGATGCCCAGGATCGCGCAGCCCAGGATCCGGCCGGTGCCGACGTCCACGACCGCCTTCATCACCCCGCGGGTCTCGTCGGCCTCGGCGGCCCGGGCCACGGCCGCCATGGGCATCCTGGCAATCCGGATCGAACGGCCCAGGGTCCGGGCCTCCTGCTCGGACAGTCCCACCCGGCCGAGCTCGGGATCGATGAACACGGTATACGGCACCAGCCGGTCCTTCGTACTCACGCGGCCGCCCTTCAGCACATTGGTCTCGATGATGCGGAAGTCGTCGTAGGAAATGTGGGTGAACGCCGGCCCGCCCTTGACGTCCCCCAGCGCATAGACCCCGGGCGCCGTGGTCTCCAGCCGGTCGTTCACCTGCACGTTCCCCTGCCGGTCCGTCCGGACGCCGGCCTTATCCAGGTTCAGCCGGTCGGTGTTGGGAACCCGGCCCGCCGCGACAAGGAGATGCGACCCCGCGAGGATGCGCGGCGCGCCCTCGGCCGAATGGATGGTCAATTCGACCCCGCCGCCGGCGCCCCGCCCGACGCGCTGGACTTCGGCTTCCAGGAGCACCTCCACCCTATCCTCGCGCAGGATCTTCGCCACTTCTTCGGCGATATCGGGATCCTCGCGGGCCAGCAGCTGCTTCCCCCGCTGCACAATCGTCACCCGGCTGCCGAACCGGCGGAACATCTGCCCGTACTCGAGCCCGACGTAGCCGCCGCCCATGATCAGGAGATGCTCGGGAACCTCGCCCAGCTCCATGATCGTCGTCGAGTTCAAGGCGGGGACGCCCTCGAGCCCGGCCACGGGGGGCTTGGCCGGCCTGGCCCCCGCATTAATGAAGATGAGGTCGGCGGCGAGAGCCCGGATGCCGCCGTCGTTCAACCGGACCTCCAGCGTCTTGGGCCCGGTGAAGGACGCCTCCCCCATGAGGAGGTCGACGCCCGCGGTGCGCAGGCTCCGCTCCCCGCCGCTGCGCCAACGCCCGACGATCGCTCGCTTCCGCTCGCGGACCCTGGCCTGGTCGACACTGACGGCGCCAGTGCGCACCCCGTAGTCGCCTCCCCGGCGGGCCAGATAGGCAACGCGGGCGCTGGCCACCATCGTCTTCGTGGGGGTGCAGCCCTCGTTGATGCACGTGCCCCCGACATGCTCTCGCTCGATCACGGCGGTCTTCCGGCCGGCCCGAGCGAGGCTCTTCGCGAGCGGAGTGCCGGCCTGGCCGGAACCGATGACGATCGCATCGTACCGCTGGGTGCCTGTCTCCAAAGACATGTGAGTTCCCTCCCAAAGGACCAATGGCACGCGGCGCCTTGACATTCCTGCGGCTATTGCCCACGACACGCGGCAGGGGAAGGGCGCCGCCCATGGGAATCCCGCTGGTGGAACCCCTGGAGGAGGCTTGATGTCGCAGGATCACCGGCCGCCGCGCATCCGCACGTGGATCTTCCGGATCGCCCTCGCCGCCATCGCGATCGCCATCCTCCTCATGGTCCGGTACTTCTATTACGCCGCCGGTCACCCCAGCACCGATGACGCCTTCGTGCAGGGCGATACGGTCTTGATCAGCGCCAAGATCTCCGGCCGGGTGAGCCAGGTGCTCGTCGAAGGGGATCAGCGCGTGACGAAGGAGCAGTTGCTCGTGGTGCTGGACCCCACCGACGCCCAGATCGAAGTCAGGCAGGCCGAAGCAGCGCTCGCCGCGGCCAGGACACAGGTCGCGCAGGCCCAGGCCGCGCTGGCGGCCCAACGGGTCCAGACCGCCGCGTCGCTCGCCCAGGCGCAGGCCGCCGATCAGGCCGCCGGCGCGCACGTCCCTCAGGCGCAGACCACGGTGACCTGGCAGGAGCAACAACTGGCGGCGCAGCGCGACCAGGCCGTGGCCGCGCTCCAAAGCGCCGTGGCGCAGGCCACCGCCGCGGCGGCGCAGGTGAAGACCGCGACCGCGTCCATCACCGCCGCCCGCGCCGCCCGCGACCGCGCGCAGCGCGACTACGCCCGATCGCAGGAGCTCGTTGCGCAGGGCGCCATCGGGACCCAGCAGCTGGACGCGGACCACGCCGCCGCGGACGTGGCGGAGGCGCAGTACCAGAGCGCGGTCGCCCAACTGGCCGCCGCAGTCGAGCAGCAGCAGGCCGCGGTCGCCCAGGTGGCGGTCGCCCGCGCCAACCTCGACCTCGTGCGGGCGAACGAAGCCCAGGTCCCGATCCGCCAGCAGGACGTCGCCGGCGCGATCGCCCAGCAGCACGAGACCGCGGCCGGGATCGAGAACGCGCGGAGCGGGTTCGCCGTCGTCAAGCAGCGGGAGGCTCAGGTGGCGGCCGCCCAGGCCGCGGTCCTCCAGGCGGAGGCCCAGGTCGCCGCCGCGCGGCGCCAACTCGAGGAGACCCGCATCCTCGCCCCGGCCGACGGCGTGGTGGCGAGCCAGATCGCCGCGCAGCGCGGCCAGGTCGTCCAGCCCAACCAGCCGCTGCTCACGCTCGTCTTCTCAGCGCGCCGGTGGGTCGAGGCCAACTTCAAGGAGACCCAACTCAAGAACGTCCGCGCCGGCCAGCCGGCCACGATCCGCGTCGATCTCCTCCGGCGGTCGTTCCCGGGTCATGTCGAGCGGCTCGGGCCGGCCACCGGCGCCGCGCTCTCGCTGCTGCCGCCGCAAAATGCCACGGGCAACTTCACGAAAGTCGTTCAGCGCGTCCCGGTGCGGATCGCGATCGACGACCCGTCGAACCAGAGTCTCCAGGTCGGGCTCTCGGTCGAAGTGACGGTGGACACGACCCGGCGGAGTGCCGCCCAAAACACCGGAACCGGGCAGACACCCTGATGGCTGCCGCCCCAGCGGCCGCCGTTCGCCCACCGGCCCCGGCGCCAAACAAATGGCTCGTCGTGGCCGCGGTCACGTTCGGCACCCTGATGGGCACGGTCGATGCATCGATCGTGAACGTCGCCCTCCCCAGCATCCAGGCGGCCTTCGGCGTCTCGATCACCGAGGTCACCTGGATCTCCACCGGCTACCTGATCGCGTTCGTCATCGTCCTCCCGCTCACCGGGTGGCTGGCCTCGGTCTTCGGACGCAAGACCCTCTACCAGACCTGCCTGCTCATCTTCATCTCCGCCTCGATGCTGGCAGGCCTGGCGCCCTCCCTCCCCTTCCTCATCGCGGCGCGCGTGCTGCAGGGGCTCGGCGCTGGGGTCTTGGGGCCGACCGAGCAGGCGATCCTGGGCGAGACCTTCCCCCCCGAGCAGCGGGGGCTGGCCACGGGCCTGTACGGGCTGGTTGTGGTCCTGGGCCCCACGATCGGCCCGTTTATCGGCGGCTCGATCACCGACAACTACTCCTGGCGCTGGATCTTCTTCATCAACCTGCCCGTGGGTCTGATCGGGTCGCTGATGGTCGCGACGTTCGTCACCGAGCCTCCCCACATCAAAGCGCGCCGGACCGCGGTCGATCCGCTCGGGATCGGCCTGATGGCGGTCGGGTTCATGTCGCTGCTGGTCGTCCTCGAGGAAGGGAACCGCTGGGACTGGTTCTCGTCCCCCCTGGTGTGGGGGTTCGGGCTCACCGCGGCCTCGTGCCTGCTCCTCTTCGTCCTGTGGGAACTGTTTGGGACCGAGACCCCGGCGGTCGATCTGAGGGTGCTGGGCAATCCGGCGTTTGCGGCCGCGTGGGTCAGCGTGACGCTGCTGGGCTTTGGGCTCCTCGGCGCGCTCCTCCTGCAGTCGCTCTTTCTCCAGGAAGTCCTCGGCTACACCCCCACGCAGACCGGCCTCGCGTTCATGCCGCGCGGGCTCGTCACGATGATCATGAGCCCGATCTCAGGGCTGCTGCTGAACCGGGTGGGCCCTCGGATCATGGCGACGGCGGGGCTGACCTGCGTCTCCACGGCCGTGTTCCTGATGTCCCGGTGGACGCTGGACACCGGCCAGCTGCAGACGATCATCCCGTTGATGATCAACGGCCTGGGACTCTCGATGCTGTTCATCCCGTTGATGACCGCGGGGATGGCCGCCGTGGACCGGCGGAAGCTCACCGGAGCGGCCGGGCTCCTCAACCTGCAGCTCCAGCTGGGCGCCTCTTTCGGCACCGCGGTCCTCGCGACGATGATCGAGCGCGGGATTCAGCGGTACCACGCCCTGCTGGTCGAGCACGCCCTGCCCACGAACTCGGCCTTTTCAGGTATGGTGCAGCAGCTCTCCGCGGTGCTGATGGGGCGCGGGGGAAGCGACGCGACCACCGCCCAGCGCCAGGCGGTGGCCATAGTCGACGGCATCATCACCGCGCAGGCTTCCGTGCTCTCCTTCGAGCACGCGTTTCAGATCGTCGCCCTGGTGATCCTCTTCATGCTGGTCTGCATCCCATTCCTGCGAAGACCAGGCAGTCTAAATATTCACTGAGCCTGACTCCAGAGCGGCCAGGCACGGCCCCAGATATTCCTTCAGTCGAAGCTCGCGTTGACCTGGATGCTCCCGGTGTTGTTGCCGATCGTCAGGCCGACCGTGACCGGATTGCCGGTTGGCAGGTTCGAGCCACCCGCGGCCTCGACGCGGAATGTGTAGCCGCCGCCACCCTGCGGCTGAATCATCATCTCGAACGGCACGCCGTTGATGACCCCCCAGAACGTGAACGCTCCGTTGTTCGCTTGGAAGGACCCCGCGGGGATCGTCGCCGTGAACCCGCCCAACCGGAACGTGACGGTTTGCGTCGGAGGGTCGACGGTGCCGCCCGGCCCCGGCGTGAACCCGCCTCGCGCAGCGAACCCGCTTGACTCATCGTTGATCCAGACGGCGGAGGAGAAGGCGGAGAACGGCACCACCGTCGACTCTGCGAGCACCCACGTGTCGTTCAGGCCCGAGCACGGAACACAGTTCGCCCCGGCGAAGACCGTGGCGCGTCTGGCCGCCTGGTGGTAGACGGCGCTCTGGCCGGCCCGCGGACCCGGTGAGCTCCCCTGGGGATTGAGCTGGGTCCAGACCGGCGTTCCCCCGAGCCCGTTGGCGTTCGAGAGCCGCCAGACGTCGCCGAAGAAGGTCGTTTGTGAATGATTCACTCCCCCGATCACGATCAGGGTGTTGGCCGCCGCGTCATATGTCACAGCGTGCGCATGCCTCACACTCGGAGGACCTCCGGCCGGGCTCAGCTGCGTCCAGGCCGGGGTCCCGCCGAGGCCGTTCGCGTTCGACAGCACCCACACGTCATTGTAATCGACGAGCTCGCTCTCGCCTCCGAAGATGATCAAGCGGTTGTTGGCGGCGTCGTAGGCGCCGGCATAGGCCATTTCTCCACGAGCGGCCGGCATCGGACCGGAGATGTTGAGTTGGGTCCAGGCCGGCGTTCCCCCGAGCCCGTTGGCGTTGGACAGGACCCAGACGTCGTTGAGCTTCCCGCAGGGCTCCTGGCCGCCGAACATGATCAACCGGTTGTTGGCGGCGTCGTAGACCGTCGCGCCGGAGCGGCGGGCAGCGGGAGGCACTCCCACGGGGGTGACGGGCGTCCACGCCGGCGCTCCCCCTGACCCGTTGGCGTTGGTGAGGATCCAGACATCATTGGCGTATCCGGCGCTAACGGGTCCGGAGCACGCGGTGACGAGCACCGCGTTGTCCACGATGCCCCCGCCAAAAATGATCAGGCGGTTGTTGCCGGGGTCATAGCCGGCGCCGGAACCAAACCGCGGGGCCGGAGGGATGCCGGAGGGAGCGAGTTGGGACCATGCGGGTGTCCCGCCGAGACCGTCGGCGTTCGCGAGCACCCAGACATCGTTGTAACAGGCCGCGCCGGAGTTTGTGCACACGGTCCCGTAGTCCTCGTTCGCCCCCCCAAACACGAGCATCCGGTTCGTCGTGGGATCATAAGCCGCGGAAGGAAGCAGCCGCTGGCCCGGCGGCCCGCCGGTTGGATTGAGCTGTATCCACGTGGAACCGGCCGATTGCGCCAGAACCAATTGGGTGAGATTGAGAGCGATGACCACCGCCACAAGTCGGACTACCCTGGTCCTGATCCATCCCATCGATGTCCCCCCCGAGAGCGCAGCCGGACGACAGATTCACCCTAAGGGTGAGTGGCCGCAGCGCGATGCGCTAGCAAGGGAAATCCCTAAGCGAATACCGGGGATCTACTCAAGCCGATTGGATGATTGTGGTGTATCGGATGATCTCTCGAATATCGAGAGAAGGGGAGGCGGCGCGCCTCCGTTCACACCGGGACCCACCGGTGCCCGTCGCCGGCCAGGAGCGCGTCGGCGGATTCGGGTCCCCAGGTCCCGGCATCGTAGGGCCGGACGGGCGGGCGGCGCTCCAGGATCGGCGCGAACACTCGCCAGGACTCCTCCACCTCGTCGGCGCGCACGAACAGCGTCTGGTCGCCCGCCAGCACGTCCAGGAGCAGGGTCTCGTACCCGTCCGGGAGCGGCGCAAAGGCCTCCGCGTACCGGAAGTGCAGCCGCTGCGTCTCGAGCCGGAGCGGCTGGCCGGGAGCCTTCACTTCGAAGGACAGCTCGAACCCCTCGTCCGGCTGAATCGTGATCACGAGCTGGTTGGCGTGGAGCACGCACGAGGACGCCGCCGGCTGGAACACCGACACCGGAGGGCTCCGGAAGGTGATCACGATCCGGGTCGTCCGGTGCGGCAGTCGCTTGCCGGTGCGCAGGTAGAAGGGGACGCCGTGCCACCGCCACGTCGCGACGTCCAGCCTGAGGGCGGCGAATGTTTCGGTGGTGGACTCCGGCGCGACGCCGGGTTCCTCGAGATACCCGGGGACCTCGCGGCCGTTGAGCCGCCCCCGCCGGTACTGCCCGAATACCGCGTCGTCCACCCCGAGAGGGGCGATGGCCCGGAGCACTTTCACCTTCTCGTTCCGGATGGCGTCCGCCTCGAACGCGCCCGGAATCTCCATCGCGACGAGCGACAGCAGCTGGGCGAGATGGTTTTGCACCATGTCGCGGAGCGCGCCCGCCCGCGTGTAGTAGGCGACCCGCCCTTCGAGGCCGACGTCCTCGGCGACGGTGATCTGCACGTGCTCCACCCGGTCGCGGTTCCATAGAGTCTCGAAGATGGGATTGGAGAACCGGAAGATCAGCAGGTTCTGCACCGTCTCCTTCCCCAGGTAATGGTCGATGCGGTAGATCTGAGACTCGTCGAAGGACCGGTGGACCAGCCGGTTCAGGTCCTGCGCGGACGGGAGGTCGCGGCCGAAGGGCTTCTCGATCACCAGCCGGGTCCACCCTGGGCTGCGGTTGAGGCCCGCGCCGCCCAGGCCGGCGATGGTGCCGGGGAACGCGTCAGGCGGCAGGGCAAGATAGAACACGCGGTTCGCCGGGAGACGCCCGTCCCGCTCGAGGCTCTCGATCCGCCGCGCCAGGGCCTGGTAGTCTTCCGCGCCCCCGCCGGCGATCGGCTGATACGAAAGGCAGGTGTCGCACCACCGGTCGAACTGCTCGTCTCTGCCTGAGGCCGCCGGCGAGGCCCTGCGGGCCATGGCCCGGAACCCCCGATCGTCAATGTCCGCGCGCCTGCCCGCGCCGAGGATCCGGGTGCGGGCATCGATCGCTTCCCGCGCCATCAACCGCTGGAGCGCCGGGTAGAGCTTTCGCTGCGCCAGGTCGCCGGTCGCCCCCAGGACGACAAGGGTGGCCGGCTCGGTCTTACCGGCTTCCACGCGCTCCGGGCTCTTCAGTCCCTCAGCCATCGCCGCGCGCGGTCAGCCCCAGGGAGGCCGCGCCCATTAGCCCGACTTTCGAGTTGAGCACGACATGCACGGGGACGCGGTCGAGCAGTGCCGCGAATCGACCCTTGCGCCGGAACGCCTCCAAGAACCCCCGCTGCTTGAGCGCGGGCAGAATCCGCCGCGGGATGCCGCCGGCCACGTAGACGCCGCCGGTGGCCAGCGTTTTCAGCGCGAGGTTTCCCGCCTCGGCCCCCAGGATGGAGACGAACATGCCGAGCGTGTCGGCGCATAGCGCGCACGGCGGGTCGTCGAGCGCCGCCTTGATGATCATCGGGGTCGGGTCCGGCGCCGTCTCCAGTTGCCGCGCCAGCCATGCCGGTTCCTCGGCGACGCCCGCCTCCTTGAGGTACGCATAGATGTTTGGCAGCCCCAACCCGGAGCAGACGCGTTCGTAGCTGACGTGGCCGAACCGGCGCTGGAGCGCGCGGAGCAGCTCGATCTCGCGCTCGTTCGTGGGGGCGAAATCGACATGCCCCCCTTCCGAGGGATACGCCTGATATCTCCTGCCGTCCCAGGTAAGGAACGCTTCCCCCAGACCGGTGCCCGGCGCGATGACCGCGATGGCTCCGCCGGGAACAGGGACGCCCGGGCTCAGGGTCTCGAGGTCCGCCGGCTCCAGCAGGAGGACGCCGAGGGCGATCGCATCCAGGTCGTTCACCACGCGCACGCGCGGCAGGCGCAGCGCCGCGCTGAGGTGCGCCTCGTCGATCAGCCAGGGAAGATTGGTGACCTGCGCCCGTCCGGCCACCACCGGTCCCGCCACCCCGAAGGTCGCTCCGCCGAGCGCGACCTGGATCGTGTCCAGGAACTCGTGGACCACCGCTTCCAGGCTGGGGTAGTCGGCGCTGTGAAAGGTCCCTTCCGCGAGAGGAGCGCGCAGCCCCCGCTCCGGCGAGAAGACGGCGAGGTCCGTCTTCGTGCCGCCGATATCACCGGCCAGCACCGTCGCGGGCGCAGTCTCAGGCATCGCTCCGCGTCACCTTACCTTTGCTCTACTCCTCGCTTCGATCGACCTTCGGCGGCTCACTTCCAGGCGGACTTCTGCCAGTTGTCCTTGGTCCCCGGCACCGGGAGCCAGGCCGGAAGCGGCATCAGCAGGAGGTCGGACAGCGAGTTCACGTAGGGCTCGTACATCCGGCGCAGCTCCGCCAGCCGCGCGTCGGCGTCATGGCCTTCGCGCACCGGGATGTGCGCCTCCGCCAGCACGGCCCGCACCCGCAACAGGTCGGAGGCGGGCAGCCGGTCGGTCTGTGGGGGCCGCGGCGCGCGGTACAAGACCTGGCTCAGGTCCACGACGGCGTGGCGGGCCATCGCGAACGTGAGCGCGGCCCTGCGCGGGGGCACCCCCTCGAGACCGACCATCACCAGCGCGCACGCGTCCAGGATCGTCGTGAGGGCCGCGAGCCAGGACTGGTTGTCGTGCTGCGACCGGAAGAAGCAGAGGACCGGATACGAGATATGGGTCTCCAGCAGTTCGGCGGCCCAGGCCTCCCACTGGTCGAGGAACGGATCGAACGCCTCCTTGTGGTCGTTCGCGGCGAGGCGCCGGACGAGCTCGACGGCGGCAGGCGGCGAGCCGGCCCAGGCGTCGAGGAGGGCGATCCGCACCTCGCGCCGGGAGAACGATTGGTACAGGACCGGCAGGTACGAGATGATGAGCGCGAGGAACGAGAACCCGATCCCCGCCTCCGCGACCACCATGGCCCGCGACCCCCAGGTCCGCGGCCCCACATCGCCCAGCCCGAGGGTAAAGAACGTCGTCCCGCTCAAGTAAATGTCGGTGCCGAGGGTCGGGGGCTGATCGGCGCTGACCAGCGGGGACCCCAGTCCCCACAGGAGGAGGGCGAATCCCAGGATCAGCCCCACCGCCCAGGCGGCGAGGAGCAAAATGACCGCGAGAGGACCGTAGTAGCCGAGGTAGTTTTCCCGGCGGCCGCCCGGCGGCCACCGCCGGAACACGGACGAGATGAACCGCCACGCGGGCGTCAGGGTCAGGCGAATGATCCTGAGGCGGCGCGACACCCGCCGCGGCAGCACGACTGTCTCGAACGCGTCCCACAGGATGCCGGCGATCGCGACCACGGCGATGACCAGCGCCAGGCCTCTCATGGCTTCCCGCCCCGGACCTGCTTCAGCGCCAGGACGGCGCGAACCTGCTCTGTTAAGATTGGCCGCATACTGGAGGAAACGACCGTGACGGGCGCGGACATCCCAGGCATGGCGAGGATCGCGGTCACCGTCGTCCCCCGGGCGCGGAGCGCCCGCGTCGAACGACGCGCGGACGGCGGATTTCGCGTGGCGGTCACCGCGCCCGCGCACGAGGGACGGGCCAACGCGGCCGTCATCGAGGCCCTCGCCGAGCACTTCCGCGTGCCGCGCTCCCGGGTGCGCATCGTGCGGGGACTCACCGGCCGGCGCAAGCTCGTGGAGATCGCGGACGGCAGTTAGCCGGGGCCCGAAACGCACCGGAGGATAGACCCGCGGCTCCCGCGAAATCCGGGATACCTTTCGCGACCATTCCGCACGAGAGGCGGCTGCGATGACCAGGCTCGTCGGCGATCTCAACCCTCCGACCCGGCTGCTCTGCGGCACCGGGCCCACCAACCCGGACCCCCGGGTCCTGCGCGCCCTCGCCGCACCGCTGCTGGGCCAGTTCGACCCCGCCTTCACCGCGATCATGCACGAGGTCGCGACCCTGGGCCGGGACGTGTTTCAGACCACCAACCCCCGGACCTTCGCCGTCTCGGGGACCGGACGCGCCGGCATGGAAGCGGCGATCGCCTCGCTGGTCGAGCCCGGCGACCGCGTCCTCGTGGCCAACTGCGGCCGGTTCGGGGATCTCTTC
>DATHLI010000307.1:0-3664 GCA_035488355.1 bacterium
CGTGTGCTTGGCCACCCCGATCTTGTCGCGGGCCGAGATGAAGACCTGGCGGACGGGCACCGTCTTCCACCCCCCCTGCGCGCCGATGGTGCGCTCGCAGACGGGGCAGGGGACCGCCTCCTCGTGCCACCAGATGCCTTCCGCTTCCCGGTCCTCCGCGGGGATCAGATCGAACGGGTGCTGGTGGAACGGGCAGCCGGCCACCGCGTACACCGCACCGTCGGGTTTGCTCGAGTACTCCTCGAGCCGCCGCTTGATTTTGTCCACGGTCATCGACTTGCCGGAGCCCTGCGGCCCGACGAGGAGCAGCAGACGCCGCTCCATGCTCATCGCGTAGCCCTTGAAGAACGCCACGATGTCATCGAGCTGCCGGTCCATCCCGTAGATCCCTTCAAAGACCTTGGCCTTCCCAAAGTAATCGATCATGTCGGCGATGTAGTGGAGGGTGGTCCGCGTCAGGCGCGGGTCACGCCGGCTCGCTGCGATGTAGGACGCGACGGTATCGATCGTGGTCATCGTCATCTCCTGGTGTAGTGTACGCGGTGAACCCTGCGCCGGTTCGTCACTGCCGCGTGAGCGAGCCTACCTTCCACTTTTCCCCATTCTCCAGCGTGCGGAAACGCAAATCGCCAAAAACACAAAGACCCAGCGCGGGAACCTCGAGATCTCCCGGCTGAGTCCCCTATCCCCCGACTCGCCCGTTCGGCCACGGCAGTTGATCCGATGCTACGTCGTGTGTTGCTCCATCGGCGCGCCCCATCAACGTGGAGCGCTTGAGTGCGATCGCTTCTATCGCGTGTATGCCCAACGGCTCGATATTTGAGCCAGTATAGCCCCGGCCGGGGGGCCTGTCAATGAAACGGGCGACGGGCTTGCGCGTCCCTGGCCGGCTCACAGATAGCGACGCCGCCTCCCGGGGCCGGTCCCTCCGCCCGCGACGGAGACTCCCGCCGCGCCCCCGATGGCGCCGGGCGCAATCGTCTGAAGGCGGCCGTCAATGGGCATAAAATCGGTGCCGGGAGCCATCCGCACCGGGCCAGGACAGCGTCGCTCGGCTGAGCCGAAGCACCCCTCTGGATCGCCGCCTGTGACGGCGCCCAGAATGAACAGGAGCGTGGACACCACGGGCACGTCGACCGGCACGGACAAGAACAGCCCCCTTCGCGTGCTCCTCGTCGAGGACGACCGCGACACCGAGCACCTCATCGAGGAGATGCTGTCCGCGGAGGCGTCGGCGGAAGACGCGCTCGTCCGCTTCGATCTGGAGACCCGCGGCCGGCTCTCCGAAGGGCTCAAGCGCCTGTCGCAGGGAGGCGTGGAAGCCATCTTGCTCGATCTGTCGCTCCCCGACAGCCAGGGGCTCCGGTCTCTTTCCGCCATGCGCGAGCAGGCGCCGGACGTGCCCATCGTGGTGCTGACCGGCGCCGCGGACAAGAAGCTGGGCATCCAGGCGGTGGAAGCCGGAGCCCAGGACTACCTGGTCAAGGGCCGCACGGACAGCGCGCTGCTCGTACGGTCGCTCCGGTATGCGATCGATCGAAAGCGGCTGGAGCGCATCCTGGAGCAGCAGGTCCTCCTCGACGAGCTGTCGGGCGTCTACAATCGCCGGGCGTTCTTCAAGGCCGCCGAGCAGCAGTTGAGGCTGCTCCGCCGGCTCCGCAAGCAGGCCCTATTGGTCCTCGTGGACATCGAAGGGCTGAAACAGATCAACGACGCCTTCGGCCACGCCGCGGGGGATGTCGCCATCGTCGATGCGGTGGGGCTGCTGCGAACCACCTTCCGCGAGAGCGACATCATCGGCCGGATGGGCGGGGATGAATTCGCGGTGCTGGCGTTCGAGGTCGGCCCGGAAGAGCTGACCACCATCCCCCGGCGGCTGACGAAATCTCTCGCCGGCTACAACAAGACCCCGGACCGCCGGGCCCGGCTGGCGTTCAGCCTCGGGTTCGCCGTGGTCAAGTCGGAGAGTGGATCGAGCCTCGGCCACCTGCTCAAGGAGGCCGAGGAGGACATCGATTTGAAGAAGCACGGCCGGCCGAAGCCCGCGGGAAAGCCGCCCCTGAAGCTCGAGCTGTCCTAGCCTCCCTGCCCGGCCGCAGGGCCGCGGCACCGCGCGCGGAGAAGACGTCTGGGATGGAGCGCGCGCGCCTGAAACCCCACCGGCTCGAGGCCGGTCAGACCATCGGCCTGATCTCCCCCTCAGGGCCAACCTCCGCGGGGGGCGCCACCACGCCCGAGCAGCTCGCGGCCGCGCGCGCCCGCCTCGCCGAGGCCGGCTTCCCCACCGTCGTCGCCACTCACGCGCTCGACGTCCGCGGGTATCTCGCGGGCGACGACCTCGGGCGGGTCGCGGACCTGCACGCCATGTTTTCGGATCCCGCGGTTCGGGCGGTGTTGTGCATCCGCGGGGGCTACGGGGCGATGCGCCTGCTGGACGCGGTGGATTACGACCTGATCCGCCGCCACCCCAAGGTGTTCATCGGGTACAGCGACATCACGGCGCTCCATCTGGCCCTGCACCACCGGGCCGGGCTCGTGACATTTCATGGACCGATGGCCGCCGCGATCGCCGCGGGCGGCGAGCACGACCTCGGCCAGCTGCTGCGCGCCGTCACCCGCCCGCATCCGCTCGGCCCGCTGGCCAATCCGCCGGACGGCCCCGAGATCGAAACGCTCGTCCCCGGCACCGCGGACGGCGTGCTGCTCGGCGGCAACGCCGCGGTGCTGACGTCCCTGCTCGGCACGCCGTACCTGCCCTCGTTCGAAGGAGCGGTGCTCTTCCTTGAAGACATCCTCGACCACACCTACCGCCTCGATCGGAAGATCGTGCAGCTCCGCCTGACAGGGGTGCTCGAGCAGGTCGCCGGCATCGTCGTGGGCGAGTGCCGCCTGCGGGCCGAGCCCGGAGATCAGGGACTCTCGATCCGGCAGATCCTAGAAGATCTCGTCGTCCCACTGGGCAAACCGGCGATGTACGGCCTCGCCTGCGGACACGGCGCCTATCACCTGACCCTGCCGGTCGGGGTCCGCGCTCACCTCGATGCGGGGCGCGGGGTCCTGTCGATCAATGAAGCCGCGGTGACCTGACGGGACCGGCGGGAGATCCCGTCGAAACCGACTAGCGGACTCGTAGAGTGGAGCAGAAGGTGAGGAGAGATCACCGGTGACCCAGCCCCGTCCTCGTGCCCGTCGAGCGCTCGCGGCACTGGAACCGTACATCCCCGGCCGTTCGGCCGAAGAGGTGATGGCGCGCTTCGGGCTGACCCAGGTGGTCAAGCTCGGGAGCAACGAAAATCCGCTCGGCGTCTCCCCCCGCGTGCGTGAAGCCGTGATCCGGACCCTGGACCGCGCCCACCACTATCCGGACGGAGAAAGCACCCGGCTGCGCACGCGGCTCGCGGAGCGGTTCGGACTGACCCCGGAGCACTTCTGCGTCGCCAACGGCGCGGACAACATCCTGACCTGCCTGGGCCTGGCGTTCGTTGAACGGGGAGACCGCTGCGTGACCGGCCTGCCCACCTATACGGCGTACGCCGGCCTGGTCAGGCTCCTCGAGGGCGAGCTCGTCGAAGTCCCGCTGCGGGAGTGGACGTTCGACGTGCGGGCCCTGGCGGAGGCGGCCGCGGGCGCCAAGGCCGTGATCGTCTGCAATCCGAACAATCCC
>DATHLI010000308.1:0-5561 GCA_035488355.1 bacterium
TGAACTTGAACGACGACGACTTCCCCGAGGCGGTGGGGAGGATGAACTCCTCCGGAGCGCCGAGCGCGCTCGCGGTCACATGCGGGTCGCTGTCCTTATTGACCCAGGTGACGGTCTGTCCCACCTCGATCATGAGCGCCGTGGGGAGGTAGGAATCTCCCGGGATTGTCACGGTCGTCCCGGCGGCCTGAACGGGCGTACCGGGCGTCCACACGCTGCTGCCCAGGATGGCCGTCCCCATGACCGCGATCGCCAGGACCATCAGGTGCCTGTGTCGCATTGCGTTCACCCCTTTCCTTTCGAATCCGCCTCCGGCGGATGGACCCGCCGTAGGAGGGCTGGCTGCTCGCTCCTAGAACTGATAATCCACCTCCGCTCGGTACAGTTGGAACTGACTGACGCTGTTGATCGTTGCATTGCGGTACAGAAACGTGACGTCCGCGTTGTTCGCAAACCCCCACTTCGCGCCCGCTTCGTATTCCGAGACGCTCTGCCCGTTGGAGATAAAGCTTCCGGAGATCAGGGTGCCGTAAAGCGTCCACTGGGCGGTGGGATTGAAGGTGACGTTTGCCGTAAATGCCTGCACGTTTCCCGGGTAGAGGAAGTCGCCCATGGCGATGTCGGCATCGGCCGCCCCGTATGGGGGATAGAAGTTCTGGCCATAGTGCAGGTAGCCGGTCGCCAGAGTCAGCGGGGACCCAAGATTCAGCAGTTCCTTGAGATCCCAGGTGACGAGGGCCTGATAGCCGTTGTCGTTGCCCCCCAAGACGCTGTCGTTCCATTGAGCCCACTCGCCGTCCAGATGAATCCCTTCGGCGATGTCCCACTGGACATATGCCCCGTACCCGTTCCCCAACGCCGGGCACTGAATGCCGGTTGCGTCCACCGGGCAGTGCCCCGTCACCGGGTTGAAGGACGGTCCGCTGGGACCGTACAGGTGATAGAGCACACCCAAGGACGCCGGCCCGGTAAACGGCGCTGCCCCGGACTGCTGGATGGTGTTCCCGACGTAGTATGCGCCGAACCGCAGCCCGTCGGCAACCCCCAGGTTGGCGTCGATGCCGTAGGCGTCCTCACCGCTGGCATAGGTGGTCGCCCCGATGCCGCCGGTGACGCGGACGGCCACGCCCTGGACGTGCAGGTCCCCCAGGTCCTTGAAGCGTGCCGCGATCCGGAGGCCGTCCACCACATTGGCCCCGCTGTCGGCGGTCGTGTCCTGCCAGGTATCTGTGGCCGTGTTCATGAGCAGCCCGAACGGGCCGAACTGGACCGGGTAGGTCGTCCCAGGAGGAGTCGTCCCGCCGAACCGGCCGAGCCAGATCTCCACGGGCGATCCAAATGCGTTCTTCCAGTCCAGGAACGCGTTGTCGATGGTGCCGAAGGCGCCCTGCGCGGGGGTCGCCCCGAACCCGACCTGGCTGCTGTTGAAGGCCTGGAATCCGGTCCCCGTCAGGAGCGCCACGATAAAGTGGAGATCCCGGGTCACGCTGCCGTCGAACCCGAGCTTGAAGATCTGCTTGGCGACATTCCCGAGCGCGCTTTGCCCGGCATCGGTCGATCCGGTCTGGGGGTTGCCGTTGCCTGCCAGCGGCGCGCCCGAGGCGGTGCGCTGCATGTCATAGCGGAAGTGGTACGCTCCTGTCAGCCGGATGTTGTCCTGCCTGGCTTTCATCGCGCTCAGCTCTTCCTCGATCCCTGCGAGCCGTACGTTCTTCGCTTCCAGCTCTGTCCGGAATTCGTTGACCAGGCGCTGGATCGTATCGAGGTCCGTCGCGGTCACTTCGGGTCTCGATGGGGACGCCGGGGCCGGGATTTGGAGGCTCTCAATTCGCGCCAGCAGCCGCGCGACCACCATCGCCATCTCGTACCGCGTCATCGCTCGATCGCCCTTGAAAGTCCCGTCCGGATATCCCTCGACCAGACCCTTCGCCGCCAGCTGAGCGATCGCATCGTACGCCCAGTGGTTCGTGGGCGTGTCCGCGAACGGCTGCGCCAACGCGGGCGAAACGAGAGCCAGGGCAAGTGCAATCGCGAGCACCACCGCACTCTGTCGCATACGATCATCCCCCCCGTTGAATACTCGTGCTCAGTGTAAGCAGCCACACCCTCACAGGCGATCGGGCGCAGAGATGATCCTCGCTCAGGCGGGGAGGGGAGGGGCCCGTCAGACGCCGGGCTTACGGGAGCTCGGGGGCCCTGGCGATCAATGCCGCCAAAGCCTGCCTCCTCCGATGGTGCCCCAAAGAAGAGGCAAGATCGGAGAGAGAGGCATATTGATTAAAGAAACGTGGGACCAGCGATCCGCTGATCCCACGCCCCTTCCCCTCGGACGGTGTGGCAGTTCAGGCCGGCGCCACGTGAGTCTTATGAGGGAACATCCGGCCTGGCCGCCACGGCGTGCCCAGCAGCGGGAGCAGGTACCGATCCAGCCCGTCGTACCCCGCGACCTTCCAGCCAAGAATCACCAGGATGGCGACGGCGAACAGCACGGGATTCGTGCTCGCCGTGCCCGCCATCATGAAGTTCCAGTTCATCAGGGCCCCGAAGAACGCCGCGATCCCGGCGAACGCTCCGAGAATCAACGCGATGCCGATCAGAAGCTCCCCGTAGGCCACGAGCTTGCCCACCCACACCTCGGCATGCATGCTCAGCAGCCATGCCAGGAACTCCCGGTACCAGCCGTACTCGATCGGGGGCCTGCCGTTCGCAGGAACGGCGATCGCGTGCTGCCAGAATCCCTTGACCGCCTCTCCGGTCTTCACCCAGGCCGGATTCCCGATCTTGTGCGAGATCGTGGCCTCAACCCAGTTGTAGCCAAGCCATACGCGGACGATCAGCCACAACCAAGCAAAGCTAGTGCTGCTGAATATCTTCCGCGCCAGCGGCGGATCGTCGAAATACTCCATGATCTGCGGATTGACTGCCATCGAACCCACCTCCTCACTTCACTTGTGAGCCTCTCGTGCGCTTAGCCGCGCACGACCGGCCCGCCTGTAGCGCTCGAACTCCTGGCGGGTGAGGTCTCCCTCTTCGAACCGGTGCCAGAGGTGCTCGACGGACTCCTCCGCCTGCCGGGGCGACCCGTAGATGACCAGGAAGAGGAACCCAAGGACCCCGAGCACGATGAACAAGAACGCCGACGTCACCAGCACTCCCCAGCCCCATCCAGGTCCGAACATACTTGGCCACATCGTCTGCACCCTCGCCGTGTCCTGAGTCCACCATCACGATACCGCGAGGCCCCATCCACCCGGAATAGGTCGGCCGCCTGATTCCAGGTCGGGCGAGGAGTGAGGGTGTTCGATGTCCTTGCTTCCGCGCCGTCACGGGCTCAAAATCAGGAGGGCCCCGGCCGCTGCAGGCCCGGTGGTCAGTTTCCTGGCCCGGTCCGGGTCCCGCGCACGGAGCCCCCTTGAAGGTCCCCCGCGAGCATCAAATTGCTGAATATTCCGGTTGATCCCCCCAGACCTTTCCTCCATCCAGCATGCCCGCGTTTGACAAACTTTCCGACGCCGACTTGAGGGCTCTGGTCGCCTACCTGCTGACGCTCAAGTAGGAATCCGCCGAGGCGTCGGCCTCAGTTGCCGCCATGAGGAGACCGGTCCTCGCGACGCTCGCCCGCCGTGACCGCCACTTTCTTCGCGCCCCCGGACGGGTTCTTTGGCAGCGTGATCTCCAGCACGCCGTGGCTCAATGTTGCCTGGACGTGCTCAACGTCGACCGGCTCGGGCAGCTTGATTGTGCGCTCGAACGGTCCGGCGGGACGCTCACAACACAGATAGGTCTCATCTCGCGGGCCGTCAGGATCTCGCTGTCCGCGTATCGTCAGTACGCTGCCTCCCACGGTGATGTCCAGTTCCTCTTGCCGCACACCAGGCAGGTCCACCCTGACCTCGAAGGCCACGCCCGCGTCGTAGAGGTCCGCCTCCGGCATGGAAGCCTCCCCATCCGCTCCCGCCTGAGCTCCCACGGTCGACCGCCCGCCGACGCGGTCGACCGCAAGCCGAAGGTTTTCCATTTCCTGCCACGGATCCCACCGGAACGGCGATTTGAGGAGCATCGGCCGCACACGGATCATCGGCATCGACATCACCTCCGCGGCCGGACCTGGACGAGTCCGGCCCGAGCCTCACCTTATTCATAGCCTGCGGCGGCGGCTGCGAATATCGGTTCAGCACCCGATTATCGCCTCTGTGGACGGACGGAATGGACGAAACAACAGCCGGCCGCCGCCGGGCGGTGAGCGGCATCGCCGATGAACGCGGCCCATGGGCAGGACCGCCCCTCCCAAGGTTGAAATGAGCAAAGGAGGCTTGCCTATGGAGCTTTTGTTCGTCATCCTTGCGATCGCTCTTGGGATCCAGGTCGCGGTCGTGTTCCTCCTCGTTTCCAAGTACTTCGAGACCCGGTTCTCGTACGTCATCTGGTGGACCGCCGGAGCTGCGCTGCTGGCCGGGCAGGCGTTGGTCGAGGTGTGGATGCTCACGGCCGCTCCGATCCTCCCGCTCATGGGCATCCGGAGCGCGCTGCTGCTCGCCGGTGCGGGATTCTTTCTCACCGGCACCGCCTCCCGCGATCCCCGCGCGCGGGGGATTGTCCAGACCGGCCTCCTGGGTTTCGGTGGGCTCGTCACCGCCGCCGTCATCGTGCTGCTGAGCAAGCAGGAATCTACAGGCACCGCCCGCCTCGTTGCAGGGCTGGCCGCGGGGATGGCATTCCTGCTGACGGCGGAGGCCTACCGGCGCACGGAGCAGATCCTCGACGACGTCGCCACACGGGCGATCTTCGCCGGTCTGCTCGCCATCGGGATCAACCAGATCGGGTGGGCCTGGGTCGAGCGCACGCCACAGGTGATCGCCGCCTCCGAGTTCCTGGGCGGTCTTGCCGTGGCTGTGTTCGGCGCCGGCATCCAGCTGCGATCCGTCGGACGGGCCCAACGGTTGGTCGTCCTCAGCCAGATCAGCGCCGCCCTCTCCCGGACCGGGCGGGTTGAGGACATGCTGGAAGAAGTTCTCCATCAGGCCGGCAGGTTGCTCCAGCTGCACACCGGTTGGGCGTTCCTCCACGCCCCGGTGACGGGAACCTACGAACTTGCGGCCGCCTACCAGCTTCCTCCTGGCTTCGAGCACGACGAACGAAAGGCGCTGCACGGCTCCTGCCGGTGTTTGGACCTCCTTCAAGCCAACGAGCTCACGCAGCCCGTGAATATCGTGGACTGCATGCGGCTTGAAAGAATAGGAGTGAAGGCTCAACACGCCAGCGTGCCCCTCCGCACCACCACCGGTATTGTGGGACTGATGAATCTCGTGCTGCCGTCAGGCCGCCTGTTCAGCCAGCGCGAACTCGCGCTCCTCTCGACTGTGGGGAGCGAAGTGGGCGTCGCCATCGAGAGAGCCCAACTGCTCGATGAACTGCAGGACAAGGAACGGCTCCGCAGCGATCTGATCAAGAAGCTCCTCACCGCGTACGAGGACGAACGGCGGCGCATCGCGCGGGAGCTGCACGATGAGACCGGCCAGTCGCTGACCGCGCTCATTCTCAATGTCGAGATGCTCCGCAAC